>DASZWJ010000039.1 GCA_035546635.1 Gammaproteobacteria bacterium | reverse complement strand
TGAGGATAATTATGGCTTGTTATCTGCGGATATAAAAGCAAAGCTACTCAAGATGAGTCCCGCGACGCTTGACCGTCTACTGAAGTCCAGCAAAATAAAATATAAGAGACGGGGTCTATGTGGAACGAAACCAGGCTATTTACTCAAGAACCAAATACCCATCAAGACAGACCATTGGGATGTCACTTGTCCAGGCTTCATGGAAGCAGATAGTGTAGCGCATTGTGGCAATTCGCTGGCGGGAGAATTTATTTGGAGCATCACCCTGACGGATATTAAAACAGGTTGGACTGAGATTAGAGCGGTATGGAATAAGGGTGCCGAAGGGGTGGTAAACCAAATTAGAGACATTGAAAAAAAGCTGCCTTTTCAGCTATTAGGCTTTGATTGTGATAATGGGAGTGAATTTTTAAATTGGCACTTGGTGAGATATTTTACTGAGGGTAGAACGCAAGGCGTGAACATGACACGTTCAAGACCGTATCGAAAAAATGATAATGCGCATGTAGAGCAGAAAAACTGGACCCATGTGCGACATTTATTTGGCTATGATCGATTTGACGATCGTCGCTTGGTTGGTTTGATGAACGATGTATACCAAAATGAATGGAGTTTGTATCAGAATCATTTTATGCCATCACAAAAATTGTTATCAAAAGAAAAAATCAACTCAAAATATCGACGCAAATATGAGAAGGCTAAAACACCCTATCAAAGGTTATTAGAGTCTCCGCAGGTTGATAATGAAATTAAAGTGCAGAAAGAGTTGCTGCACGAAACTTTGAATCCGTTTGAATTAAAAAAATCAATAGAGAGGAAAATAAAGAATATTTTCAGATATACTTCGGTCAATAAAAACCCGAGAAAGAAGTTATGAATTTTGCTAAGATCATAAAGGAATCTGTGGACGACTCTTCGAGGCGTGTGGATAAGGATGATGGACGAAGCGTGTAAAACATCCCTGTTTTCCACCCTGTCGCCCACAACCTTACCCACACTTCGCCCACAGATAATATTGATAATATTACTATAAAATTTTTACTTATTTGGGTTAGGTGATTTCTGAGTCAACGTTGGAGCCTCCTAAAGTTAGGTAAAATGATGAGGCAACGCGCCGGCAGGGAGGGGAGGCATTAAATTTGTTTAAAGAATAACCATGGCACTCTATAAAAATTTAAGTTAAAATCATGGCTCTTAATAAAACCTTAAGGTTAGAACCAGCAATAGAGGCTAGATAATGGAAGAAAAAAAGAAATCACATACAAATTTTTCAAGTAGTTTTTTTGTCAGCCAAGATTCAGGTAAAGAACTTTCTCCTTGGGAAGCTTTAGAAGAAGCGATAGAAAGTAAAGATAAAACAAAAGCAATTGCCTGTTTCGAAGCAATCGCTGCTATTGTATCTGAAATAAATGCCACTGGTAGTCAATATCCAAAAACAAGTTTATTAAAAGCAGTTCCAGTTTTAGAAAAAGCGCTAGAGGATTTTGAAAAAATCTGGTACTCCTCTGTAAAATCAGATGAAGATGAAGAAAAAAAACATAAGCAACCCCCTCGAAATTTAACCGAACAAGAGAAATTCAGTTATTGGATTATTCGAGCTCTTCTACACACCTTAGAGCAATATGTTGAATTAATTCCAGAAGATATTATTAGTCGCATTCCATGTCTTCCCATTGAAACAAGTTTCCTTGAAGAAGAAATTTATGCTCTCTTTGATATGCAAAAAGAAATACTTAGTGACGGTATGGACCATACACAAGATGCGAAGCCAGCGAAATATTTTAAAGGCAGTATAGGTCCAGGTAAACCAGCGGTTATTTGCCACCCCCTATATGATGCGTTATTGTTTAAAGCTGAAAAAACTAGCCAAACTTTAATGCGCCGCACACCTCAAACAGAAAAAGAAATGATGTGGAGTCCACCTAAAATTTATGAAGGCTACTTAATAAATCAAAATATATTATCGATTTTTGATCCCAAACGTCATAAAGACGACCCGGAAACCATAGGTTTTTGGAATTTATTAGTATTAAGCATGATAAAAGAAAATTCCATTATACCTGGAATATTAACGTTACCGTTTATTAAGCAAAACCTGCAACAAATAATTCAGGTAGCAAAAAATGCACAGTTGGAACTTAATGAAGATGACTTACGTAAATATAACAAGGACGGCAGCAAGTGCCTATTAATGTAACATTTGAAAGGGAATAATTTCCGAACTACCAACTATTGCATTTGAAATCTCGACAGTGTCATCACAGTTAATCACGAAGACTGCCTAAACCAGGCAGCAATTTGTCATTCTCTTGTGCTGACTCTTGTCTTTCTGTAGTGGGAAATTTTTCATGCTGTTCCTCAAAAAAACTAGGTAACTCAGAAGGAGAGTAATGAGGAGTTGGTGTTCGAATTAACACCGTAGCTTCATCATCTTCAGCAATGGAACCATCAGGATTATCTTCTACTGGCCGATGTTTATTATCCTGCCCCGAGGTAGAAAGTGTAGCCCGCCACTCCAAATTTCTTCTTTCTTGACGTATGATTTCTAAGGCTTCAGTCGCATTTTTTTGTATGGCAATTTTTTCTAATTTTTTTAAATCCTCTAACTTTCTAATTCTATCGCCACGAAACGATAGATATTCAAAAATACTTTTATCCTGCACCGCCAGCTTCAATACGCCTAAAGGATCTTCCTCACTGTTAATGATCGCACCTTTACAAACCCAATATTTTACGCCAGCTAAATCTTTCATACAGACACATCGTGCAAGCGGTGTCAATCCTTCCCCATCGACCAATGCAATGACATTCATATCCATATTGTCGCATAACAATTCTCTAGCCTCATCACTGCACGCCCAGTGGAAAGGACTACTGTTCAGATAACGGGCATAACCAGATTTAGGCAGTTTTTCAGTTACCCCGCCTACATAAACCCGATTAGGTGAAATCTGTGCTATCAAATCACGTATTTTAGCTAAGTCATCTAAAGCTGCAGCATGAATTAACTGCAAGCCCTTTTCCGTGCTGTCATCCAATTTCATGCTTTTAAGCCAAAGTTCAAAGTCATCCGCCACAGCTTCATGCCGAAATTTTTTTGACTCTGGTATTTGCATTTTATTAACGCGCAGATCACTTATTTTTCTCTTTAAACGCATTCTTGATGATGGTTCTGATTGCAAAGAAGGATTGGTTTTTTGGTCTTGCATTTTCACCCTTAGCCTCTATTAAAATTTCTATACCATTGCTTTAATTTCATCTACAGTGAGTTCTGTTAATGCAGAAATTTCTGATAACGGCACTGATTTAGCGAGCAACTTACGCACTATGGCTTGTTTAGTTTTTAGTTCTCCCTCTTGACGGCCCTCTTCTCGACCGGTTTCCAGTCCTTTTTGCAGGCCACTCTCATAAAACCCACTGATTAGGGTTTTCTCAGTACTCACGGCATCCCAGTATTTATCATAAGCCTCCAATTCACTGGACGTATAGCCTGCTTCTTCCGCCAAACTGACGGCTTTTTTAATTTCCGGTACACGCAGCCATTCTTCTGGAATATCCCGAGTCTTGGTATCTAGCTCAGATATGAAACGCAACCACAACACCTGCAGCTTCTTTTCTCGGTAGGTTTTACTTTTGAATTTTGGCAACTCAATAAATACCAACTGCAAATCTTTAATTTCAATCGCCGGCTTCTCTACATTAACCATTTTGTAATGGTGGTACCAATGATCTGGATCAGGATCAAATTCGCTGGCAATCAATCCCAGACCATAAACCGGTTTGAGCAGATGGTAATCTTCTCCTGTCTGTAATTGTTTGATATAGGCTTTACTGGCATTAAAAAACATGCGCTGCATAAAACTCGCTGTCCACTGAATTTGCATCTCTACAATAAACACGCGCCCATACTGGTCGGTGCATTTCACATCGACTATGGTGGCTTTGAATAGGGGAATAACCGGCACTTGTTCACCTGATAAATACTCTAATGATGCAATTTTCTGATCATCACTTAAGGGCAGCACCGCGTTTAAAAAACTTTTCAGCAAATCTGGATGTTCTCCAAAGATTTTTTTGAAAACCACATCAGCTTTTGGATCTAAATATCGAGACATCTGTTTTTACCTACAGTTTTAAAAGATTTATTATCATCGCAACGCATCACCACCATCCACAAATACCGTATTCCCAGTTGTATAACCATTTACCATCAAATAAATAGCAGTCTGCGCCACATCTTCCGGTGTCCCTACCCTACCCACCGGCAGACTTTTTGCAGTCTGCTCAAAAAATGCCTTTCTTTCATTTTCTGGCATAGCGGAAAATAATGGCGTATCGACAATGCCCGGACAAATCGCATTGACTCTAAGCGGTGCTAGCTCCACTGCCAACGCCCGCGCTAATGCCTCTATTGCACCATTGATAGAAGCAGGAATAGCTGAGCCTCGTACCGGACGATGCCCCCAACAGCCAGAAAACAGCGTGATAGAACCACCTAGATTAATATATGGCACAGCATATTTCGCTGCATAATACTGACCCCAAAATTTACTGTCGAACGAGGCATGTTCTTCTTGATACGGCATCTGAGTAAAACCGCCAACATGCACCACTGAACCTGGAGTCAATAAGTGATCGAAGTGGCCAATTTTCTCAAAAAATGCTTGGAGCTGTTCTGGTTGGGCTATGTCTAATGACTGCGTCTTAGCGCCGTGAGTTAACTCTTTAGCGGCTGCCTGCAGCTTGTCTTGGCTGCGTCCGGCTAAAATCACTTCCGCGCCTAACAAATCTGCAGCTTTAGCTGTGGCCAGTCCCATGCCGGAACTGCCGCCGATGATAACGACCTTTTTTTGTGATAAATCAAACACCATTAGCTTCTCCTTGTGTGAGTAGAATTTTTAATAGATATGGGTATGGGTTGGGAATATGCAAGGCATTCTGAATAAAAACTAGCAATCTTGTCTTTGCTCCCAAATAATATATACTTGCCACCACCTAGGCCAGCCAGGCTCAATTGGACAAGCCTCATCATTCTAACACTAGCGAGCCAATCTATGCCCCAATCCATACCCGCCAATCAAAAACTCAGTTCCTTTCTTATTTTCATCGTCGCCGTAGCCGCTCTCTCCGGTATTTTATTCGGCTATGACACAGGCGTCATTTCAGGCGCCATATTATTTATCAACGATAAATTCGCACTCACCCCGCAAATGAACGGCGTAGTTGTCAGCGGTGTGTTACTGGGTGCGTTACTCGGGGCAGCGATCAGCGGCAGGCTCACCGATCGCTGGGGTCGTAAACGCTTGCTAATCGCCGATGCCCTGATATTTAGCCTTGGCACATTAATTACCGCATTTGCCACTTCCATCCTTACCCTCATTATTGGACGTATCATCGTCGGCCTGGCTATTGGTGTTGCCTCTTATGTTGCGCCGCTGTACATCAGCGAAATCGCCCCCAGCCGTTACCGCGGCGCCCTAGTGTCGCTTAATCAGTTAGCCATCACCATTGGTATTCTGTTGTCTTACATCGTGGATTATTATTTTGCCCCATCCGGCGCCTGGCGTTGGATGCTGGGAGCTGGGTTGGTGCCTGCGGTATTGCTTTTTTTAGGCATGCTGTCTTTACCTGATAGCCCACGCTGGTTGGTATCACGTGGTTTTGAGGATAAAGCCAAAGCCACTTTGTTGCGCATCCGCAACCATGCGCAAGAAGTCGAAACGGAATTAAGTGCGATTCGTAGTAATCTGCAACATCAACATGGTAGCTGGAAAATGCTGTTTAGCTCCTTGATTCGTCCAACCATTACCATCGGTGTAGGATTAGCGATTATTCAGCAAGTCACAGGTATCAATACCATTATTTATTATGCGCCCACTATTTTCAAAATGGCCGGGTTTGAAAGTGCGACTACGGCGATTCTAGCGACGATGGGCATTGGCATTAGCTTCGTATTATTTACCCTGATCGCCCTACCCTTAATTGACACCCTAGGCCGCCGATTTTTGCTGCTATTAGGCTTGGTCGGCATGGCACTCTCCCTTTTTGCACTGAGTTGGGCATTTAATCAAGACCCTACGGCCTTGCCCTCACTGAAATGGGTGGCACTGGGTAGCATGGTATTTTATATCGCTTGTTTCGCCTTCAGCCTGGGACCCATTATGTGGTTAATGATTGCGGAAATCTATCCGCTAAGAGTTCGGGGTTTAGGTTCTAGCCTCGCCACTTGTGCTAACTGGGGCAGTAATATGATTGTGGCACTGACGTTTTTAACTTTGGTGAACTTATTAGGTGCTAGTGGGACTTTTCTGATTTATGGTGTGGTTTCGGTGTTATCACTGGCTTTTGTGTATTTTCTGGTACCGGAAACCAAAGGGGTGTCGCTGGAGCAGATTGAAATGAATTTATACAAAGGCTTATCCACACGGAATTTGGGAACTAAAGTCTGCTAAGTATCAAGCACCCCCCCCTTCTTCCTCACCCCCTTTGAAAAAGGGGGTCGAAGTCCGTAAGGACTGAGGGGGGATTTAAAGAGCTAATGAGTACTAAAAGAACTCTTAAGTACTCCAAACTCTTTAAATCCCCCCGCAGGCCTTCGGCCTACGACCCCCTTTTTCAAAGGGGGTAAGAGCTCAATTAAAAGGCAAACTCCATGTATCTCGGCATAGACTTAGGCACTTCCGCAGTAAAAACCGTCCTAATGGACGAAACCCAGAACATTAAAGCTCAGGCTTCCTGTTCACTGCCAATTACTCAACCGCAACCCCTCTGGTCAGAACAAAACCCACACGACTGGTGGCTAGCAACCTGCGACACCATTAAAACCTTACAAATCAATCACGCCGATTTATTGGCACAGGTCAAGGCCATCGGTCTATCCGGCCAAATGCACGGCGCTACCTTATTGGATCAGCACAATCAGGTACTACGCCCAGCCATTTTATGGAATGACGGCCGATCAGCCAAACAATGCCAAATCCTTGCTGAACGTGTACCACAATACCAAACCATCACCGGCAACCTCATTATGGCCGGTTTTACTGCGCCCAAATTATTGTGGGTGGCAGAGCATGAACCAGAGGTTTTCAGCCAGGTCGCTAAAGTTCTTCTGCCTAAAGATTATCTGCGTCTTTTGATGACAGGCGTTTATGCAACTGATCCCTCCGATGCATCAGGCACTGCTTGGTTAAATGTAGGTCAACGTCGCTGGTCAGAGGAAATGCTACAAGCCACCGGATTAAAGTTGACGCATATGCCAGAATTGTTTGAGGGCTGTGACGCAACTGCGCAAGTGACGCCTGAATTGGCAGTAGAGTGGGGTATTCCACCCGAGACTATTGTTGCCGGCGGTGCCGGTGATAATGCAGCCGCCGCGGTCAGCATGAATGTCATTGCCCCTGGTAGTGCTTTTTTATCATTGGGTACTTCAGGAGTTTATTTTGTCGCTAGCAAAGACTACCGCACTAACCCAACTGCTGGCGTGCATACTTTCTGCCATTGCTTACCGAAACTTTGGCACCAAATGACGGTGCACTTAAGTGCCGCCAGCTGTCTGAGTTGGCTGTCCAGTGTCGTTGGAGCCTCTCCTTTCGAATTACTGGAAGAAGCTGAAACGACTCCCCCCAGCCATGATACGATTATTTTTCTGCCGTATTTATCTGGCGAGCGCACGCCGCATAATGATCCTTATGCCCGGGGTGTATTTTTCGGCCTAAGTCACACCACCCAACGCAGCGACCTAACACGCGCCGTATTGGAAGGAGTGGCCTTTGCATTTGCCGATGGGCAGGATGCCATGTTGGCTGCGCAATTGCCCATTCAAGAAGTGGCCGTGGTTGGCGGCGGGGCACGCAGTATTTACTGGGGAAGAATATTAGCCACTGTACTCAACCGGCCTTTAGTCTATCGTGAAGATCGCGAAGCCGGCGCTGCCCTTGGCGCTGCGCGCTTGGGATGGCTGGCGGTGCATTCTATTAATCCAGAAAATGCATTTTCCACACCGCCCATTGAAAATACTGTTGCACCTGAGCAGAACTTACTTGAAACCTATGCCAAAAAACGGGCAATATTCCAACAACTTTATGGGCAGTTGCGTGGGGTTTTTGCGGAGGCTTTGTAACCTCACCCACTTTGAAAAAGGGGGTCGCAGGCCTTAAGGCCTGCGGGGGGATTTAAAGAGTTTGGGTGCATAATATTACTAATTTAGTACTGACCAGCTTCTTAAATCCCCCCTCAGGCCTTGCGGCCTTCGACCCCCTTTTTCAAAGGGGGTGAGGGACTTCAAGAGGAAAAAGGATTTTATTCCAATACTGAGGTAATATAGTAAAATTCATCACTTTAAGGAATACACCATGACATTGACCCAAAACAAAACCTGCAAGTTAATCACCAAACTTGCATTTACCTTATTAGTCACGGCCACATTTACCTTGGCAACCCCCTCCCTAGCCGCTCCCCCAGCCCCTAACCCACTGGCAACCCCTGAATTACCGCAAAGTGCATTATTAGGCTGGACAGAACAAGCCGTGCTTAAGACCTTTAACCTAGACTATAAAAATTACAAAGATGTCCTAAAAGCCGCTTCACGCAACTTCACCCCCCAAGCTTGGAAAGAATACAACCGTGCCTTAGATGCCTCAGGCAATATCACCACAATCAAAGAACGTAAACTCCGCTTAAGCGGCACTCTAGACGGTGATGCAAAAATTATCAGCCAAGACGCAAAAACCGGCATCTATACCTGGAAAATTGAAATGCCGGTTAAGCTAGTTTACGCCAGCACTGAAAATAATGCCGAAGTGCAAGAACAACTTGGCAGCATTACTGTAACCGTGGTAAAAACACCACCAAATATCAATGCTCAGGGAATTGCTATTAATTCATTAGTCATGACGACAAAATAAAATTTTGGATTGATGTTTCTTCTACAAGTTGCATAGACTAACTACGCACTATAGACCTTCTTCCCTCCACTGCGCCCCCACTCCCACAAGGGAAGAGGGGATTATAGCGCCCCTGGTTAGAGAAGGTTAGAGAAAGGAAAATAGTGCTTTGGGAAGAAAAATTAATCTCATCACAACCTTTCGGAGCCCCCATGACAGAATTTTTCCCTAACATTAATCATATTAAATACGAAGGTCCACAAACAAAAAATCCCCTAGCCTACCGCTATTACAACCCTCAACAACAAGTATTAAATAAAACCATGGAAGAACATCTCAGAATGGCTGTGTGCTTCTGGCACACTTTTTGTTGGTCTGGACAGGATATTTTTGGCGAAGCTACTTTTGACCGCCCCTGGCTGCAAGCTGCCGATCCCATGCAACGCGCCGAACAAAGGGTGTTAGCCGCATTTGAATTCATCAGTAAATTAGGCTTACCGTTTTTCACCTTCCACGACCGTGATGTCGCCCCAGAAGGCAATAACCTGCAAGAATCCAACCGCAATTTGCAGCACATTGCGGAAAAAATCGCCGCACAAATGCAAAAAACAGGCATTAAACTCTTATGGGGAACCGCCAATCTATTCAGTCACCGCCGTTACATGGCAGGTGCTGCCACGAATCCTAACCCAGAAGTATTCGCCTATGCCGTCGCACAAGTTAAACAAGCCCTAGACATTACCCACCAATTAAAAGGCGCCAATTATGTATTATGGGGCGGACGTGAAGGTTACGACACCTTACTCAATACTGACTTACGTCAGGAAAGTGAACAGTTGGGTCGATTTTTATCACTGTTGGTGGACTATAAACACAAAATAGGCTTCAAAGGCACCTTCCTCATTGAACCTAAACCCTGCGAGCCGACTAAACACCAATATGATTTTGACAGCGCCACGGTATTAGCCTTTTTACAAAAATACGGCTTGGAGAAAGAATTTAAAGTCAATATTGAAGCCAATCATGCCACACTGTCTGGACACAGCTTCCCACATGAAATTGCTTACGCCTACACTAATGGCATTTTTGGCAGCATTGACGCTAACCGTGGGGATGCGCAGCTTGGCTGGGACACAGATCAATTCCCTATGGATTTAAACGATACCACACTGGCTTTGTATTACATTTTACAGCACGGTGGTTTTGAAAACGGCGGGTTTAATTTTGATACGAAGTTACGCCGTCAGAGTATTGATTTAGAAGATATGTTTTATGCCCATATCAGCGGCGTTGACACCCTGGCACGCAGCCTGCTGGTTGCAGCCAAATTAATCACTAGCGGCGAATTACAAAACTTTGTCAACCAACGTTATGCCGGTTGGAAATCTGGTCTCGGCGCTGAGATACTGGGTGGCAAGGCAGATTTTGAAAGGATCGCTGCAGAGGTTCTAAAACAAGGCTTAGAGCCTAAACCGGTTTCTGGTCATCAGGAATTATTAGAAAGCATTGTGAATGAGGCGATTTAAATTTAACCACTTTGAAAAAGGGGGAGACAATTTAACCCCCTTAGAAAAAGGGGGTCGAAGGCCGTAGGCCTGAGGGGGGATTTAAAAAGCTGGGAGTACTAACACACAATATTAGGCACCCAAAACTCTTTAAATCCCCCCTCAGGCCTTACGGCCTTCGACCCCCTTTTTCTAAGGGGGTGAGAACGTGCCCCGGCCTAACGCCTGCGCCAGCGTTGGATACTTAAATTCAAATCCTGCCTGTAATAACCGCACCGGCATGACCTTAACCCCATTCAATAATAATTCTTCCGCCATTTGTCCAAATAGTTTTCGCAATAACCACTCTGGCATAGCGAAAATACAAGGACGGTGCAATACCGAAGCCAGGGTTTTTGCAAAAGTGATTTGATCTACGAGCTCTGGCGCTACCATATTGACTGCGCCGCTTAAACCGGACTGTATAATAAAATCTACCGCGCGTACTACATCTGGCAATGCCACCCAAGGAAATGGCTGCTGACCAGTACCCAAACGCCCACCCAACCCCAGCTTATAAGGCCAAAGTAGCTGCTTTAGCATGCCACCTGAAGCCCCCAGTACTGGAGCCAGTCGTAGATTGACTACCCGTATCCCTGTGCCCTGCAAGGGCAAAAGCGCCTGCTCCCAATCCCAGGCCAACTGCCTTAAAAAACCTTGTCCGGCTGGGTTAGTAACCTCTGTATCTTCTGTGCAAATTTCTGTCGATGGTGGATAGATAGTGACACCACTCGCCGATATAAAACATTGGGGTTTACTGGGTAATTTTTTAACAAAATCTACCAGCTGCAAAGTAGCCATCATACGGCTGGTATGTAATTTTTGTTTTTTAGCTTGAGTCCATAAGCCGCCCGCAATATTTTCTCCCGCGAGGTTAATAACCACATCCGGTTGACAATGATTAGCTCCCAGCGCCAACTCGCTCCAGTCAAGACTATTCACTTGAGCGCCAAATAAAAGCTGTAATTTTTCTTTATTGCGGCTTATAACCGATAATTGCTGCCCTTGAGTTAGAAAGTAATTAACCAACGCCTGGCCAATAAATCCAGAACCACCTGAGATTAAAATATGCATGTTTTCTCCCTTTGCAGATTACTAAATCGTCCCTCGGCATCAATCCTTCTCACCTAGGGTCTGTCGTCAATTAACCTCCCACATCGTCCCGCAGACAAGCCACGGGACGACGTAGTAGGGTGCGTGTGACACTAGAAGGAGGCGTATTTTTTTAAGAAAATCGAAAATATTTCTTAATATTGTATTAAGATAAGTGCTTTATAATTAAACCTAAATTAAACTATGCCATAATGCAATATAGGAACTAAGGCTTTGAAAAAAATCATCTATCTGGCGATTATTGCCATTATCGTACTATCATTTTATCCTGATATTCTGGCAGACATCCCTGGCGGTTCCTATTTATCTGGCATTATTAATACCATACACTCCTTTTTCGCTAAAATTCAAGGAATCTTCAATTCTCTCATACATCAACTGACAGATTCATTATCGACAGTGATGGATAGCTTTAAATCTCAAACTAAAACTTTATAAATCCCCCTTCCCTCTTTTTCAAAGAGGGGGGAGTCGAAAGCAGCAAATTTATTAACGCGGACTTCCGATCCGCGCCAGATAATCCTTGCCATATTGCGCCAGATAATCATGATAATTTCCTAAATAATTCCGCACTCCGCCTTTTTCAGTTAACGCAATCACCCGTGTTGCCACATGATCGATAAAATAACGATTATGGCTGACAAATAACACCGCACCCGGAAACTTATGCAAGGCCTCCATCAAGGCTTCAATCGATTCCATATCCAAATGATTCGTCGGTTCATCCAGCACCAGCACATTATTTTTCTGTAAAATTAAACTTGCCAGCACCAAGCGTGCAGATTCTCCACCGCTCAAAACGGCAATTTTCTTTTCCACATCCTGTCCACGAAACAACACCTGCCCTAAAACATTTCTGATTTCCTGAGAAGGCGCATTCACTCGATTTTCCAGCCATTCCCACACCGTCACCTCTTTCGGCAACTGCACACGATAATCCTGCGCAAAATAACCTACCTTTACCGTTTCACTCCATTCATAATGACCGTGATCGGCTTTCACTTCTTGCAACAAAATTTTTAACAACGTCGATTTACCAATGCCATTGGCGCCAATCACAGCGCATTTATCTCCTCGTTGCAAACTGAAAGCAATATCTTTCAACAATACGCGCTCATCGAATTGTTTGCCAATATGTTCAACTTTTAACACCGTTTTACCTGAGGGCTTCTCTGGCTGCAGACGAAAAAATGGCTTCATAATCTCTGAGTCTTTGATATCAGGTAATTCAATGCGCTCAATCATTTTAAGACGCGATTGTGCCTGGCGAGAACGATTGGCAGATGCTCGGAAACGATCGACAAAGCTTTGTAGGTGGGCAATTTGTTTTTCTTTGTGTTGCAATTCCTGTTGCAACAAACGTAAAGTTTCTTCCTTGGCTTTGAGAAAATAATCATAATTACCTGGGTATTCGGTAATGGTTTTATAATCGACATCCAGAATATGTGTAGACAGATTATTCAGAAATTCCCGATCATGTGAGACAAACACCAGCAATCCTTTAAACTCCTGGATTAAAAAATCTTCCAGCCAATCAATGGACACAATATCTAAATGGTTAGTCGGTTCGTCCAGCAACATGATATCCGGCTTCTGAAATAACACCTGCGCCAACAATACCCGTAATTTATAGCCACCTGATAAGGCATTCAGCGGACCAAAATGGTATTTTTCGGAAATACCAAGACCGACCAAAAGCCGTTGTGCCACAGCTTCAGCATCATAGCCTTCATGATGCAAAATAATTTCCTCAAGCGTCCCCAAGCGGTAGCCATCTTCTTCGGTCAAATGGGGTTTATGTAGAAGGTGTTCTTTTTCCACTTGCGCCGCCCATAATTCAGTATTGCCTTTGATGACCACATCGACCACACGATCATGTTCATAGAGAAAATGATCCTGCTTGAGAATCCCCACCGTCATTGTTTTCGGTTTATCTACCGTACCCTCATTAGGCGTTTCTTCGCCGGCCAAGAGGCGCAAAAAAGTCGATTTGCCTGCACCATTGGGCCCCACCACACCGTAACGTTGGTTAGGCAGCAACATCAGGTCTACATCTTTAAATAATATTCTTTGCCCAAAATTTAAGCTTAAATCACGTATATCTAGCATGGTTTTAATACCCTTTACTAAGTGAAGATGAATCACATTTTCTTCATAACCGTGACTTTTTCCCTTCTCCCCTTGTGAAAGAAGGGAAAAAGTCACGGAATTTACATAACCCGCTTTCCATTAGGAACGCTACAATCAAAACTCAGCAAACAAATCGCATCATCTTCATCCGCCACACCCAATAATAAAAATTCCGATGTAAAACCAGCGACATTCTTAGGAGTCAGATTGACACAACCCACCACCTGTTTGCCCAGCAAAGACTCGAGGGTATAACGCGCAGTTACTTGCGCAGAAGTTTTTTTCACACCCAGCTCACCAAAATCAACCCAGATTTTAAAAGCGGGTTTTCTGGCACGAGGAAAAGCTTCAACTTTGACCACAGTTCCAGATCGCATATCGATTTTTTCAAAAGTTTCATAGGGGATAATCATCTTTACTTTCCTGGTTTAAAAATTACGTAACTACTCGCTGGCGCGAAAATTAAAAAATGCACGTCGTCCCGGCACGACGTGCATGTGGTGGCGTCTTTAGAAGACTGATTATATGCTGCTTCCCTCTCTTAAGCCAAAGATCATCTACAAACTTACCAACCCGCAATTGCTAATAGTCCAATACATTACTAGAATATCCAAGATTTTCCACCTTCGTATTCTTTATCAACCCGATACTTCAACCTTTAAACCCATCAAGACCCGCATTATGAAACTAAAAATCCTGCAAACCGGCGAACCCGTGTTACGCCAAAGGGCACGCGAACTCACTCCTGAAGAAATCACCAGTCCCTATGTTCAGACATTAATCCTTCTCATGCAAAATACCTTACGTGATGCCCCCGGCGTTGGCTTAGCCGCACCACAGATCGGTGAACCACTACAACTAGCCGTCATTGAAGACCGCCCGGAATATACCCAAAACTTACCCCCTGAATTTGTGGCAGAACGCGAACGCGTTCCCGTACCCTTTCATGTCATTATCAACCCCAAACTCATGCTGGAAGAAGAATCAGCACCCGCCGAATTTTTTGAAGCATGCCTAAGTATGGCTGGATTGATCGGATTAACACCCCGCGCTCGCGCCGTAACCGTCACTTGCTTAAACGAACATGCCCAACCCATCACCATCAAAGCCCGCGGCTGGTATGCTCGCATATTACAGCATGAGATCGATCACTTGCAGGGGAATTTATACATCGACCGCATGCCATCTTCGCGCAGCTTAATGACTATGGATAATTATGCTCGCTATTGGAAAGATAAGACTATTAAGCAAGCTTGTCAGGAGCTTGGGATTAAGTAGTGCCTTATCAATCCAATTTGTCCCCACTTGCACGCCAATGACAGTATTTTTTGTTTAGTGCCGAGCGCCTCAGCTAAACTTTTCAAAAACTAATATTTCCTTAATATTCTAGAGATATCTTTCATAATAATTTGACTTCTTCTGATTTGATGTAAGAAGCTGCTTCTATAAGCAAATGATAATAATTTTATATTTACAGAGGTAATGAATACTATGAGCGAAGAATATCATCGATTACTTAACTCTTACAGTACCAGCGAGCTTTCTGATACAAAACCAAAAATACAGTTTGATCCCGCCTGGAAAAAATTTACATTCATTGAAGATCATTTGAAACAGCATGAGAAAACATCAACACAAGAGAGTAAACAATCAGAGAAAACTATCAGTGAATTATGGACAAAAATCAAGCTATGTCTCAACAAAATACAAAAATTGCTTAATTATGGAAATAATGACGAGGTTCTTGATGAAAATTTAAAAAAAATTAAAAATTATTCAAAACAATTAGGTGAATTCACTGTCCCTAAGCACACAAAAGAAAGTTTCGAAGAAGATTTAGAATCACTTAAAGTTGCAACTTTAAAAGACTATGTTAATCGTCGTAACCGTGATAAAAGCGCGTTAAAGGCACTTGAATCTGCTGTAAATAATATTAAGTATTACGAAACGGTTACTTGCGATTTCTAATATACAAAACATTTATTGCATTTTTGTTACTTTAAGGCTATGAAACGACAAAGCCAGTTATTTAAACTGGAAGAGTTTCAGCATTGGCAACACATAAATAACCTCTATAGTGTAACAAATGCTAGCGGCAAGAAAACCAGCATATATCCCAAGACAGGTAGATTCCCCTTGCGGGTCTTGTATTAGCCTACTCCCAGCCACAGGCTAGGTATCAACCGGTTACATTTATAACCATTTTAATTAAATGACATTTAAGTGTCCTGTGGCCGTCATTGCTAGACTTTCGATAATTTTTATTTAATATTCACTTAATCTAAATCAGTTACCATAGAAAAATGATAATTTAATGTAATTTTAGGTTGGGTTGGTAGTGGCGCAAACTGTATTAATAAAGAAATTTATAACATTTTTAAAACTTCAAAAAAATTCGGAAAGTCTTAGACTGGCTAAAGAATTAGAAACCAATCCACGCGTATCTGGCTTATGTTTTGGTTTTTCTCTTTGCCGCGGCGCGATGCGTACAACCGGCAAGCTGGAATGGTGGGAAGATGTATTGGCAAAAATCACCGCCTGGGATGAACGCCCACAATCGCTTGAACGCCAATATGTTCTAAAGGGCGCCGAACTCGCAAGTAAAGATAAAAAAGAACCCGCTTCAATCAGTCTTGAAACTGTTTTCAATCGAGCTATCAATTATATTTTTTTAAATCACTCTTCTCAAGTTCTAGTTCCTTATCTAAGTCCACCAATACAGATTGATGCATTCCGTAAAAATGGGAATTTTGAACTATCAGATGGCAAGAAAACTCTGATACCAAATAAAACCTATGTAGCAACAGGCCATGGTATTTTATCTGCAGATGATTTAAGTCAGCCTGCGACAAAAAAAGCGCTAGAAGAGAATATATGTTTATTATCAAGTTCAGGTTTTACACCGCATGCTTGCGAATTGAGTTATAATCCAAAAACCCAAGAATGGTCTTTTTATGATCCTAACTATGCAGATAATAAAGCTAAAATATTTAAGGACACAAAAGCAGGCATGAAAGATCTACTTAAGGAAATAAAAAATATATTAGGGGCAGATATTACGTTTGAATATTGTAAGTTAGGGATCAAACCTGAAACAACTTTATCAGAAACACCAGACAAAAAAGGTTCTTCACTTTCAGATTCACTGGAATCCGACCTGCCCTCTGGTGCCTTAGATAAAAAAACTGTTGGAAAAAAGGTTAACTTCCCCCCATCTTTTAAACATTACCAGCGACTTTTAATGCAGAACCCGCAATATGTTTTGGATGGTTGGGGTCTGCATGCCTTAGCTAAATATGCTCCAGAATATTTAGCCAAGATCAATCCTCAAAAAATCAAAACAGAAGTAACTCATATCAATTTACCTGATAAAGGAGGTTGGACGCCATTACTGCTTGTTGCTACTTCCGACAATATCCAAGCGATGGAGGTACTCATACAATTGGGAGCCAAAGTCAATTTGGTCACCGAGGATAAGTTTCCTTATAAAAATAATAGGGAAAAAATTAAACTCGCTCCATTGAGCATAGCTATTGGCTATAAAAGTTTAAATAGCTTAAAAACACTATTAGATCATGACGCTGACCCCAATATTATCATTAATGGGGCAACACCGCTTAGTCTAGCGATAAAAGGAAATTTTGAACCTGGCATAGCGCTACTAATCGAAAAGGGCGCAGATCCAAATTTAGCATTACTTCATGCCTTCAAAGAGCAAAATCGATCTGCAATAAGAAAATGTTTACAGCTTGGTGCAGATCCAAATTTAGCATTACTTTGTGCTGTTAAAGCAGAAGATACGTCACTGGTGAAAACCTGCATAGAGCATCATGCGGATCCTCAAATTGGCATGATAACTGCCAAACCTTTGCTGCGTTATAAATTTGATACAGTATTTCAAGCGTCGCTTCATGAAAAATTAGCTGCAGCCAAAGCACTCCCACTTTCTGAAACTTTAAAAGCCAAATCACCACTCGTTAAAGCATTGAGTGCTGCTTATGCTTACTTAGGTGAACGTAGCATTTTAAAAATTCAAAGCAGAAAAACTACTGAATTATTCATAAAAAATCTCTTAGAAATAAGCAAACATGATCTAGCCACCATTCAGCAAGAAGCTCTGCGTTTTCTTAAAGGAGAAGGACCTTATCGAGCCTGGTATGGCACGGGATCATCTAGCGACAGTCGTGATTCACGTTTGAGTTTTTTATATGATTCCGGTCTATTCAATGGATTAATTCCGGGACAAAAACTATCTGCAGCTCCTTTCTCGCAGAAACCAGCCGAAGAACGACGGCTTATTTCTCAAGTATTGCTTCAGAGCAAACCTGAAGCTTTAACAGATAATAAAGATATTGCTAAACATATTTTCATAGAAGAAAAACCGAAAGATTTACAAGACAAGAAGGCTGCTTTTGATATAGAACGTTCTAAATCATTTACTGATATCCAGCATGTAGCAGAATTCACTTTTTTGGATGAAAGTAATATATTATCGAAAACAGATAATCCGGTATTTTTGACAGATAATTTCCAGGAAACAACTGTTAAAGAAAAAAAAGAAGCTAAAGAAAATTCTTTAGTTCTGTCCGAACCACCTGAGGTTCCTGAAGCTAAAGATAAATTAATTCTTTTACCCAGCAGAGAAAAGCGCAGCTTGTCTCTTTCTGCAATCGCATCTAGTACTGGACCGGCAATGTTTCAGCGCAGGTATTCGGAGCCAAGTATTAATATTAAATTGATCCCTCCTTTAGAACGGGATGGTTCTGAGCTAGAAGCCTCTAAGAACAATTTAATTTTGGCTATATCTTAAAGGTCATGAGCACAAATTTGATTGCAACTACTTTCACCTACTGTAAAGTGTGAAAAGTTGCAAGACAAGGTGGCGTTGTTGCATAAATTTTTAACTCTTTTCTTCCGTCTGTGACCGAAGGGAATCCTCAACGAAATGGGAGAAGGAGTTAAACATAACGCCAAATATGGCTGTTAAACTTTAGGAATAAAAATAATGTCGATAGAAAAAAAAACCACGAATAAATCTCAAACTGAGGATCCCCTTGAATGTTACAAACAAGCCATACACCATGAAGAACAAGGAAAAATTCCTAAAGCCATCTTAAATATAAACAAACTTTTACGCATAGATCATAAACATAGATTAGGCATAAAAATGAGAGAAAAGCTTTTCTACGCACAGATTTCCAGTAGAAAAATGGATCTCCACAAAATGAAAAAAGCAGAACAAAGCATAGAAGAACATAGAAAATCTTTAAAAAATACCACACTATCGCAACTTGAACAATCCAGGCACCACAGACACATAGGCGATGGGTATTTAGCTTTAGCTCTCTATGGTGACCCAAATTTATGCAGATCTAATTACCATAACGCGCTATTGACGTATACTCATGCATTATCTTTAAATACTATAGATGCAACAATTTATTATGGCCGAGGCAAAGTATATTTCGACTTGCTGCAATATTATGATGCGCTACAAGACTTTACTAAAGCCATAGAAATTAATCCTGAAGAGGGACTTTTCTATAATATTCGATGTAATGTATATGTTTTTTTAGAAGAAGGCGACTTGGCCTTGCAGGATGCGCGGCTTGCACTAAAATATAACCCTAAACAAACCTATGCATTACAAGTTCTACATAAACTTGGAACTGATGAAGAAGTTATCTCCATTAGTTTAGCTATATTAGAAAAACAGCCAAACCATCAGGATGCTAAACATTTTTTTGAAAAAAAGATGGGTAAATCTTACGAAGCATATAAACAAGAAAAGGAGAAGCTGGCGAATATTCTTAACCGTTTTGGACTATTGGCTGTTCCACAGTTGAATTCAACTATTGCAGAATATGTCGTAGATAAAGCGCTACCTGATAAAATAAAATTAAGCTAAATACCGCCGTAAATATGAGAACACTAAAACACCCTATCAAAGAATATTAAAATGTTTTCAAGGCCTTAATCGATGTTCCGGCGTATATTATCAACACCAACTTGTTTTTGCCTGAGGGTAAGAACTGATGTGTTGGTCTGGTGTTAAAATGGTCAAATGATGTTTATGAGCCGTAGCTATGATTAGGCGGTCAGCAGGATCTCTGTGAATGGGGGGTAATTGCGTGGCATACACCGCAATTTCACTGTCTATGGGTAATTCGGTTAAGCCATGTAAATAGAAAGCTTTGCTTAACCATTCTTGGGGAGGCAAAGGCAACTCTATCAATTTTTTACTTACTTTTATTCCAATTTCAAAAGCGCTGATAGACGAAATAAATAATGCATTGGCATTATCACTGATTTCTTGGCGCACTTTTTGACTAAGGCTGTCTTGTTGAGTCACCAACCAAAGGAACGTACAAGTATCAAGCAATATCACATGCCATCCTCAATAGGCCACTCATCTTCAGTGAGGGGGGTAGCAGGATCATAGTGTATTTTAACGCCTTGTAGAATAGCATGTTGTTTCAACGGATCAATTTGTGATTTTTTAATAGGCACGATATCAGCGATAGGCTTACCATGACGACACACTCGAACTATCTCATTATGTTGCTCGATTTGTGCCAATAAATAAGACAGTTGGGTTTTTGCTTGGTGTGTATTGACAGTAATCATAAAAATCTCGCCCTGAAACATTTCAACTAAACTAAGTTTAGTTCATATATCATAGGTTGTCAATAATTAAGTTTTATCTGGACGCCAATAACTGAAAAGAGCCAGGTTTCTGTTTTTTCATTATACAAGCGCCTGATTTGGTAACCTTCAAAGATAGTTAGATCATTTTTCATATTTAAACCTATTTAAGTTTCTTTTAGACTAATAATAGAGAAGCCTGTCTATAACCACCAATAGTTGTCCAGAAATTTCCTCCTATCAAGTCAGTTGCCCCCAATCTTGCCCCCAAAAATAGCTGGCCATCAATAGATTCAGTTGGATTTCCTAGGACAAAAAAAAGGCCAAATCCCTTGTTTTTATTAGAGATTTGGCCTTGAGGGGGACGTTGTTGGATTTAAACTTGGTGGAGGCGGCGAGAATCGAACTCGCGTCCGCAAATCCTCTACCTTCGGTTCTACATGTGTAGCCGCATCTTTGAATTTAACAATTTGCTATCCGATGGGCAGGACAACAAACCACGAGCTTTCTAAGTTTTAACAGCTTAAATGAAAGCGCCTTAAGCTGCGATCTTATGAAAAATGACCGTTGGGAAAGGACTCATAAGCAAGTCCAGTCAACGGCACAACGCCGGTTATTAAGCGGCGACTGCGAAGTTTTCGTCGTTTGCGACTATAGTTTGTAACTCATTTTAACGAGTGAAGCTACCTACTCGACACGCTCTTTCAGGCTTTGCAATTCACGTCGAAACCATGTCGCCCCCTTCTACTCTAATTATAGAGGAAAACGGCGAACATCTCCAGGCTAATTTTTAAAAGGGTCGGAACTCAGTGAGTGTCCCCATAAAAACTCAATAGAAATGCCCCCTTGAAGGTATCCTTTGGTTTTCCATGCAAATCTCTCGTCCCCTCCCTTTGAGATAATCTGGCTCACCTGTTGCTAATTCATAAAATATTTCAATATCGCCGGCAGTGTGCACGATCAGCCAAATTTCTTTACCGTTCATGTCCAGCATTAAAAAACTACCAGATTCATCAAGGAGATAAAATTCTACAATTTGATATTGAGAACACAGGCTTTGCAACAGCAGCTATCCGAGGCACACATTTCTTCTTTTAAAAGAAATAGGTGCATCAAATAAATCCAAACGGTCATATAAGTATAAATACCATCTAACAATTGCAGCCGGCTTTTGAGAGAGAAAAAAGCGGCTCCCGCTGCTTCGTCCCATTTATTTTCATCGGTTCCACATAAATTGGCGAGCAGGGTTTTCGACTGCTGGCTATGCTTGCCGCCATCTAAATCAATATGGCGCTGGAAATAATAGATAAATGGTTGAAGTGAATACCGTTCATCAATAGTCAAGGAGGTGAGTTGCTGCAGAATCTGCGTAAACATAGGCGAGGTGATATGCTCGCGCCCAAAGGCAAACGCGCTCGCAATCATATGACTGTCTCCATCGATGATGTCAAATGTGTCCGTTAGAAAGCGTTTAGCCGGATTGGGTATATCATCTTGGGTGAGCAGCTGAGATAAATCGGCATTATGTTGTACGGAGTTAATAAAAGTGGTGATGCTTTGTGCATCGGCGCCGCAACACTGCATGGCGTCCAAATAAAGTTCGAAGTGGCTCAAGCAGCGGCCATCCGGCAAAAAATCGCTTTCTTCTTCTGCTAGCATGGTGTGAATCAAATGACAGCCCAGGTGATCTATGGGAGGTAACCATAACAGTGAGTTGCCGGTGAGACTGCGCTGTAGTGCTTGCAACAATGCCATAAAGTCGTAAACGGCAAATACATGGATCTGTGCAAAGCGGCGTAAGCGCTCAAGGGAAGTAATGGCGCTGAACGTCGGGTGCTCTTGAATTTTGTCAACTAGCGGTTGGGTGATCGTGAGAATATTTGATAATGACATGCGCGTGTATCCCTCTTCTGAATAAATCAGCTAGAGGGGTAAACTGGCGAGGAATGAAGACCGACAGCGAGGCGTATTGCTTTAGAGGGCGTTACGCCCCGCGATCAATCCACCCTCGGTCAGTTTACCCCGCCTATTGCACCTAAAACCGTTTTTCTTAAAACCCGCAACCTGCCACCTCGCCTCCCGAAGACATCAGGCGTTGAGGGTTGACTCAAGGGGCAGCGTGGTTTTGCCGCAGGCAGACAGCGGCCAGGGCAAAAGTTGGCTTTTAAAAAAGGGAAAAGGGTACAAAAAGGAATGCGACGCGTGTGCGTCATAGTGTAAAATAACATTTGTCTGATGAACCTCCTAGTTAGGTTTATCGGGAAGTGACCCCCCTCTGTGGGTCTGAACCACATGGGGGTTGCGCCTATTTATAAAAAATGGGCAAATGCTATTATCTGCTGAATATTTTTTGAAAGCAATACCTGCTTAAGGTTTCTTTAATTAATTCAATGCCCGCAACTTCTAGACTCTTTAAATGTAGCAATCCCTGCGCCCAGCCACAATCATGGCTGCTCCGAAGCGGAAATATTATGAACAAGCTTAAAAAATTACCCACATTTAAAAATAAAGCTGAAGAAAATCAATTTTAGCAAACCCATGATTCTCCTGACTACCTTGACTGGGCAAAGGCAAAGCGCGCGAGTTTCCCAAACTTAAAACCATCTCCTTCGTTTCAGAAAAGTTTAGCGCAAGTATCTTGAGGATCGTCGCTATTTGTTGAGATATTTTCGCTTTTTTTCTCACGCTCTTTAAGAAGTTCACGGAAAGAGGCTATATCATTGAGAAGATCACTCAAGAGCTTCGTGTTTGATGCCTGTTCCCCGCGTGTGGTTATAGCAAAATGAGCTAGAGCAAGTATAGCTCCAAAAATAATTATGGAGTTTCCTATTGTCGCAATCGAAGAATCGGTAATGCCACCGCCAGCAGTGAGTGTCGGGTAATACTTCAAAGCCAAGGCATAAAAATGATAAACCATCAATGTTACTTGGTCCTCTTTAATTCTATCATTCATCAAGCTTTGAAATTCGTTTAATAATGCCTGGCACTCCTGTGCAGATTGAGGCATTTCTTGGAACCTAATCTTGACTGGTAACATACTCTTGAAGTGTAATATCTTATCTGATATGTCTCCCCAACAAGCCATTAAACCTTCAGAGGACATATAATATTGATTTATTGTCGATGCGATTGGTCCAGGCAAATTACAATTGTCCTCAAAAATTCCTCGAATATATTCTATCTCTGCAAAAAATTCACCGGCTCGTTTTCTTACAAGTTTTTTTTCTTCAGTCATGTCGTTAACCTTTATTAGTGCAAAAAAAAGAAACTGAAATTTTATACCACTATGTTATCTGCCATGAGTGGATATAAAGCTTGATGCCTAATGCATCACAGTTTTCTTAATTTACAAACCTATTCGCTAATTTCTCTTGGGTAAATTCCGCTTCAATTCTTCACTTAAAAGTCCCAAATGACCATGAAAAAAATGGCTCACACCAGGCAGAAAAACGCACCTTACCGGCACCGATAATTTTTTTACCCAGGCTTTGACATCCGCCACCGGCACGATTTCATCGGCCTCTCCCATAATCAGCAACCAAGGGCAACGTACCTGATCGGCATCCCCAAAGTTTACATGGTTAACTGCCGGCGCAATGGTAATCAATTGTGCCACTTCCTCCGCTGCCGCAATCCGCATCGCCACATAACTGCCAAACGAAAACCCAGCCAACCAGATAGGTTGGTTAGGGTAATTCTTGCGCGCCCAGGCGGAGACTGCGCGTAAATCTTCCGTTTCTCCTATGCCCTCTGCATAACTGCCTTCACTTTTCCCCACACCACGAAAATTAAAACGCACTGTGTGCAACCCTAACTCGTGGAAAGTACGGGCAATAGTGGTAACGACCTTATTGTTCATGGCACCGCCGTATAACGGGTGGGGATGGCAGATGATACCAACTGCGGTAGATTCTTGCGTGTCTGGGGCGGAAATTAAGGCTTCAAGCTGTCCCGCGGGACCTGGAATAATGATGGGAGAATAGGTTACAAGCATTGGAGTCGCTCAGTGTTAATTTGTGAATTATTTCTTTTTCTAAATAATCTACGCAAATCCTTCTCCCCTTGTGGGAGAAGGATTGCATGTAGATACTTATATTTTTCTAAGAAGTCAAAGCCCCTTGCGTGCCGCCACCCCCGATTGCAGCACCAATACCCGCTCTTTCTCAAATCGTTCCAATCCCAATTCAATCAGCTTATCAATCAAACCACTATAAGTCATACCTGTCGCTACCCACATTTGCGGATACATACTAATTTGTGTAAACCCAGGAATGGTATTGGCTTCATTTAACACCGCGCGGCCATCTTGCATAAAGAAAAAATCCACCCGCGCCATACCAGAGCAGCCTAACACGACAAATGCCCGTTTAGCTAAATCTTGGATATTAGCGATGGCAGCGGCCGGCAAATTCGCAGGCATTTTTAACTCGGCGCCATCAGGATCTAAGTATTTTGCCTCATAGCTGTAAAATTCATGCTTGGGAATAATCTCACCAGGCAATGACGCCTTGGGTTCTTCATTACCTAATACCGCACACTCAATTTCGCGCCCGGGAATAAATTCTTCAATAATAATTTTCCGATCATATTGCTGCGCCAATTGTAATGCTTTAGCAAAATCATCGCGGTTTTTAACTTTGGATACACCGACTGAAGACCCGGTATTGGCCGGTTTGACAAATAACGGAGAACCCAGCTGCGCCACCACTTCATCATAATTAAGATTGGGTAAATCCAACTGCCGCACCGTTAGCCAACGCGCCACGGGAATATTTGCCGCCATTAATAAATGCTTAGTCACTTCCTTATCCATGCACACAGCGGAGCCTAAGGTCCCTGCACCGACATAGGGAATATTCGCCAATTCCAACAAACCCTGCAGCGTACCATCTTCACCATGCGCTCCATGCAATACCGGAAAAATCACATCCACTGCCAATGCTGCTTGTGATGCTTGCACAGTTAAAGGGTGTTCACTGCCAAAATTAAATACCAAACGCTGCCCCGCGACGGGTGTAGGCAAGGGTTGCATATCCGGGTTATTAAGGATTACTGCGGGAGAATCAAGCAACAACCATTCTCCTTGCAAAGTAATTAATATGGTGGAAATCTGATAACGATTGACATCTAGTGCCTGAATAATATTTTTAGCGGATTGTATGGATACTTCATGCTCGGCGGATTGGCCGCCGCATAATATAGCGATATGTTTTTTTTGGGGCATACTTTTCTCAAATTTGCGTTCTGTAGCGGGCTAATTGACGATAGACCCTAGTTAAAAAATACCAAAAAAATACAAGTATTTGGAGTTATATTTTTTTTCTGATTTATTCCATTTCTATTTTTAAACTAGCTATGGCTCTCCTACCATATGGCACTCTGGCTGTAAACTAACCCCCGTCTGCTCTTTTACCACTTGCTGCACATTTTCAATTAAATTTTCAATGTCAGCCGCTGTTGCCTCACCGCCATTAATAATAAAATTCGCATGCTTAGTTGACACCCACGCACCGCCGATTTTTTTCCCCTTTAAACCACAAGATTCAATTAACCTTCCCGCATAATCACCGGGTGGATTGCGAAATACTGAGCCACAACTGAATTCGCCAATCGGCTGGCTATCTCCACGTTTGCGCAATAATTCGCGGATGGCCTGATTAGCTTGTTGTTCATCCCCCAGCGGAAATTGAAAATGGCCGGCGACAAACCACTCATTGGCCGGACGTTTGACTTCGCGGTAGGCCACTTCAAAATCCTGTTTCAACCTTTTACGGATAACTCCCTCTCTATCGATGGTTTCCACCGCAGTCACATATGACCAGGTCTCACCATTAAACGCACCGGCATTCATGGCTAAAGCACCGCCTACCGTTCCAGGAATGCCGGCAAAAAAAGCGCCTTGCGCTAATTGGTGGCGGGCGCAGAATTTAGCTAATTTAGCGCAGGTGACGCCGGCTTCAGCACGGATAGTCTCCGGAGTCTGCAAACTCAGTTCTTTTATACAACCTTGGGTAAAAATCACCGTGCCGTTAATGCCGCCGTCACGGATCAAGACATTACTGCCAAGACCGAGCCAGACGATAGTTTCTGTGGGGGGTAATGTCGGTAGAAACGCGGCAAGATCAGCCAGATCGAAAGGCTTGTAAAAGCGCTTGGCCTTGCCGCCAACGTGCCAGGAAGTGTAGCCGGCTAGTGGCTCATCTTTCAGTAATACGCCACGCAAGGCTGGAGAGAGTTGTAGGTCTGACATGGAATGATCCTGTAGTAAATCCTAAGCTACCAACTGAAATTCCTTAGCCATCAATTTCGGCGCCACCCCCCCGACACTGCCTGCGCCTTGCGTCAACAACACATCACCAGCGCGCAGCTCTCGCGCAAGCACTTCCGGTAAATCATCCATATGCGGCACAAATACCGGCTCGCCTTCAGTATGTGATTGAATCGCCAAAAATAACGCAGCACCGTCAGCGCCGGATATCGGTGTTTCTCCCGCAGAATAGACGTCCAGCAAAATCAATTTATCGACCTCTTTGGTCAACACACTGACAAAATCCGTAAACAAATCCCGGGTGCGAGTATAACGGTGCGGCTGATACACCACCACCAAACGTCGCTCCGGCCAGGCTTGACGGATCGCCGCCCAAGTCGCTGCGATTTCACGCGGATGGTGACCATAATCATCAATCACCAACACCCCACCCTTGCCCACTGGTAGCTCACCGTAAATCTGCATTCTGCGACCTACGCCTGCGAATTTCTGCAACGCACGCGCAACTGCCTCTCCCGAAATACCTAATCGAAAAGCCACCGCTATTGCTGCTGTCGCATTTAAGACATTATGCGCACCTGGCAAATTCAGACTAACCACCACCTCCTCGCCATGGTGCGTATCACGCACTTTAAAATGCGTCTGAAAACCCTGCGGATCAAAATCCGTAATGCGGATTTCTGCCGCACTGTCAAAACCATAAGTCACTACCGGCCGGGTAATACGCGGCAATAATTCCCGGATCACCGGATCATCAATACAGACAATGGCCAAACCATCTTCAGGCAGCTGATGTAAAAATCGAATAAACGTATCGCACAAGCATTCGAAATCCCCGCCATAAGTTCCGAGGTGATCGGCATCGACATTGGTCACAATGGTGATTTTAGGATGTAAGAATAAAAACGAAGCGTCGCTCTCATCGGCTTCAGCGACAAAATATTCACTCGTGCCTAAATGCGCATTGGCGCCGGCGCTTTTTAATAAACCACCGATGACGAAAGTCGGATCTAATCCACCTTCGGTTAAGATAGAGGCAACTAAACTCGTGGTGGTAGTTTTACCGTGGGTGCCGGCAATAGCGATTCCATATTTGCTATGCATGAGCTCAGCCAGCATCTGCGCGCGTGCAATCACCGGAATATTCGCCAATCGCGCCGCAATGACTTCAGGGTTATCCTCAGCAATAGCGGTAGAAACCACCACTATTTCCGCCCCCAGGATATTTTGTGCTTTATGCTCGGGAAAAATTTTAGCGCCAAGACCGGAAAGCCGCTGCACCATGGCATTTTTACCCATGTCCGAGCCGCTGATTATATAGCCTTGGTGTAATAATACTTCGGCAATTCCTCCCATCCCTGCCCCGCCAATACCCACAAAGTGGATATGCCTTACATTTTCCAATAAAGATGTGGTCACAATTATCCCCTGAAATATGGTACAAAAAAGGTATATTGTACAGGGAGATACGAGGGCAGACAAATGAAAACACCCCGAAAAATGTAGGTATTTTACTTAAAATCCTGTCGAATTTTGTGACTTTTGCTACGGCTTATCCCCAAACAACCCATTCACTTTAGCGGCACAGATAAAATCATTTTCCGAAAGCCCGCCAATCGCATGCGTGCTATAGCGCACCAAACAATGCTGATAACCCACCTCAAGATCGGGATGATGATTTTCCTGATGCGCCAACCAAGCAACCGCATTCACAAAAGCCATCACCTGATAGAAATTCTTAAAAGTAAAATCCCGGGAAATTACTTGGCCTGTGCTATCCAGCTGCCAGCCCAACACTTGCCCCAATAAATTGTTAGCCTCCGAAAGCGTCAACGGCGCCACACCTCCTTCACAGGGAAGACATTTCTTCTGAGTTAAATCCGCCATTTGTTTTTCTCCAATAAGTGAAATGACTTAAGTGTAGAAGGATATCTCTGTACCAGCAATATAAACATGATTGCCATAATATTTTATTAATGATAGGCTTAACGAATTTCGTAGGCGCCAGAAGCAATCTCCATCTCTCTTGCGCTCAAGCTTTGCAGACACTTATAAGAAACCAGAGTAAGCGCACCTTACCCATCTGCCTTTAAAAGGAAAAGTTCATGTCTGTACTAAACACCCTAAAATCCCCTCTGGCATCAACAAGCCAATTTCGGCTGCACTCCAGCCTAACAGCATCGATTAACCTAAAAATTTTACTGAAGTCTTAAATTTCCTTCCAACATGGCTAAAGGAATTTTTATGAAGTAAATTTTTTTAACAACCCATAAGGACTCATATTTTTCAAAGAAACTTAAGTAACATATAAATAAACAAGAGAGTATAAACAAAAATAAATTTTACACTAAACTCCGAGGAATTATTTATGGAAGAAAAACAAAAAAATCCCCCACCATCGTCCCGCCCTGCTCCACCTCAATCATCAAGCTCGACAACCGACCATCAAATTAGTTTAGAGTTTTCGTCTATTTTAGAAAATTTTAAAACTTATCAAACACAAATTGCATCCCTAGAAGAAACCATTGAAACATCAAAAAAAGATCAAAAGTCTAAAACAAAAACCTTTCAAACTCTAAGAGCAACCAAAGAGCAACTAGCTTCATTACACCTGACATTTCTTACGAAATGTCAGAAGCTAAACTACCTAAAAGATCAACCAGAAGTTCCAATAACAGAAATAACTGAGGCAAGAGAGTATTTAAAGATAATACTCAACGCAAAAGACATTAAAAATAATAACCTCACAAAAAAAATTATTACAGACATTCATAATTTATATGTAACATTGCTTTCACAACTAAATCGCAACTTTCTACGATTAAAGAAAGATATAACAGTTACCAAAGACTCAATGCTAGAAGCTATTTTAGAACGTAATAATGCTATTACTTCATGCCTAACAACCTTAAGTCCAGAAAGTCATATCAAAGTTATTGAGGAAACTCAAGCTCAACAATTGCGAATGCTGATCCCATTATTGAAAAAATGTCTGTCTGAAAAACTATTCGATGGATGGAATTTCTCAGAAGATACAGATTTTACAAAAGCAGAAAATATTTCCCAACTGTTAGGTAGAATATCAACAGCTAAGATGTTTTTCGAAAAATCAACAAATTCATACGCAGTTATAAAGTTTACTTATTACGTCCAAATGGAAGAAATACTTAACAAACACCTTATTTTAATCAATTTTAATCCCAGTGATTTTGAGCTTAAACAAATAAAAAATACACTAAAAGATCTTAGTATTACTATTGGAGAAACTTTACAATTCCCCCCTAAGCAGGAAGAAGAGAGAGATAATTTTCTAAAAGAGTTAAGAAATTTACGCAGTAGAATTGCTGCATTCTTTTTCACTGAGTTGTATGCATTTTGCAGCAAACGCGGACTCACTATAACCACACTAGACGACCCAAATCCGACTCTAACCCTACAGGCTATTAGAGACGCAGTACATTCAGGCAATGTAACTAATCAATATGATGAATTATTGTCACACATAGATGCTGCTATAGCAGCAATTGATCAAATCAATTTATTTTTAGAAAAATCTATTAATGAGGATAAAAAAAATAAACCAACAGAAATATCTGATCCAGCGACCCCGTCACTCAAAAGCGAACCCACTCAAGAGCCAGATAAGAATCAGCCGAGTTTAGAATCAAAACTCAAAGAACCAACAACTGAACCAGCATCACAACCTAGTAGTGCAAGCTCTTCTTCTTCAACCATGCCATCAACTCCAATTACAATTAGCAATAGCACTCCTGCTCAAAGTGACAGTCTAAATCCCCCTTTAGGTTCAAATATAGAAATAGAAAATAAAATCACAATATCTTCCAGCGCTCCTTCTCCCGCAAGCAGCTCAATCACTTCATCAACCTCTACTTCAGAACTTCTAACTCCAAGGCAACCCACCCCACCTCTTACTATTACTATAGATGGCGATTCACAATCAACTTTAAGCCCTCTCCTTGGCTCAACAACTTTGCTACCACAATCACCCATCCCTCCCTCTGCATCACCTGCTACTCCACTTGCATCGACTCGCAATGGTGCTACATTCAGTTTGATCAGCCCTACCACTTCACCTGCAACAGCCCCTTCAACTCCAAGGTCACTTTTCCAGACACCCAAATCTCTCAGCTTTAGTAGCCGCGCACCTGATCTAAAACTTAGAGCTCCAATTAAAGAACAGAAGGAAAAAAAACAATCCGCAAAACCTTACCCAACCATTGCGGAACTAGAAAAAATTGTAGAAAAAAGCGATATTCTTATGCAGATACCCCAATCTACAGCTCACTGGAATAATGATTTTATAAACTTTTTGAAAGCCTGGAATAATGCCGAACTAGATGTTTTACCACAAACCTTAGAAATATTTGTAAGGCCGGGCGAAGCAGAATATCTTTATCCTCTATTAGACGCTAAAAACATAAAACTCCCAGAAAGCCATTGGCAAGAAACCAAAGACACAAATCAGGTTGATAACATGCCGGGATTTGTATCTCAATGTTTTACTGACTTATCTGCAGCATGCGAATCCGCGAACATCACACTCAAAATAACTAAAAATAATGTAGAAAACGAAAGTGAATTTAAGAGTAAAAAAGCGGCTATAGGAGATTTTTTAGAAAAAAACAAATCTAAAGTGCCATTGCCTGAAAACTATGAGAAAATAAAAGAACTGAAACGTACATTTGAACTTCTGATCCAGACTCAAAACTTGATCGTGACAACTCTCGAACAAAGCAGACAAAACTTAAGAACCATCTTAAAACTAGAATCTCATCAGGCGGTAGCGGATTCTAAAGTTTTATCAACATCACGCACAAGAACTTATTCTGATTTAGTTCAACTTAAAGACCTTGATAAAGCACAACAGCAGTTATCAGCTGAATTTAAAGCGATTAAGAAAATGCAAGACGGAACTTTAGCAAGAAAAAAATGGAAAGCGGATTTTGCTAAATTTTTATCCGAATGTGAGCAAGCAAAAATTGACATATTGCCTGATGCAAAAGCAAAGTTTGAAGATTATGAAATATTTTTCACTGCTTTTTTAAATGTCCGAGAAAAAAAAGTGAAAAGTTCTTCCCCCAGAGAAATACATCTTATCATGTTTGATTGCTGCAATGAACTATTAGCTATGGTCGCTAATGACCCACCAAGGATTGACTCCTACCTTGATTTTAAGCAAGCATTTAATTCAATAAAGAGAAACTTTACCAATCCTGTTTATGAATACAATGCGCAAGAAATTAATCTATTTCACATACTAACTTTGTTATTGACACTACGTGAAAACATTCCAACCACATTAGATCATGGCGCCGATGCTATTGCACACTTTATTACCATACAACCAAAGCCAACACCGAAAAAATATCCCACCCCAGAGGAACTACTCTCCAGCCTAGTTTTGCCTGATTTTAAAAAAACATCTGATCCTTCCAATCCAGAGGGTTCCTGGAAAAAACAATTTTATTATTTTGTTCACTCTCCTGTTTTTGAAAAAGTTAATGTAAAACCTTTAGCTTCTAAAATATTCCAAATCTACCCAGACATAGTATCTACTTATTTCTTTGAAGACCCTAAACAAAAGTCAACCGAAACTTTTGAATCACTTATTTATGATTGCAGCAATCATATCTTACAATTATTGGGGCTCCCTATAATTGATTTTGAAAATTACGACCATTTCAAATCTATATATATGGCTATAAAATCAAAAGTCCCATCCATTGCAGAAAAAAGGCTTGATGAAACAACAACAACGTCACTTTATGCAGAAATAGAAAGAGAGGAAGAAAGGCTAAAGGAAAAGGAACAACTCGAAACATGCCCTACACCTCCTCTTCTTTTAAAATCTTTAGATGCTCTTGTAACAACTTATGATAAAATTCTTCTGACCTTTCAATCCAGCTTCACTGTTCTGGATGAGATCAGGGAGCCTGTGAAAGCCCATTATGTTATTACAAAGGCAACGTCTGATGACCCTACGAATAAACAACGAGTTGTCAAACATCCAATTAGCTCAAGCTATGGCCAATTGATATCCATTAGTTTACCCACTGCACCTGTTACTGAAGAGTATACTAAGGATCATGTAGATCTTTTTAATGCCATTTTTTACATAACGGACAACTTTCCAAAAGTCTTTGAAAAACTAAATGAAATGCAGACTAAAAAGCAGATTAATTTTATTATTGAAGTTTTGAAATACGCTATTACAGAACACAATGAAAAAGTAACCAGTGCAATATTTAGCTATTTAGATGGAACATTACGCGAACCCCAATTAACTCGAACAAAAAAAGATCTATATCAATTTGCAATTGAAGCTCAGCAAAGTGGTGTTAATAAAGCCGCAAAATTAATATCTGTAGCCTGCAAACCTGCAGACATTAAAAGGGCTAAAACTCCTAAACCCTCTGCAGTTATAACCACTCCTCGTACACCCACTAAATCTCCACCAAGTGGAAGTGGGAAGGGGAGTACAAGTACAAGTACAAGTACAAGTACAAGTACAAACGTTACCCCTAATTCAACTCCAACAAAAAGAAAATAAATTTACAAAATTAGCTCACGATTAAAAGTAAAATCTTTACAATTTCATAAGATTATTGTAGCCACTAATCGACTATATCACTTTGTCAGTGATGCCAGAATGACATAGTGGGTGAGCAATGACAGAATATTTTCATAATTAAAAAAATTATAACTAACGTAAAGAGGTAATCATGTCATCACCAGAAAAAAAAGAATCAAAACCTGACTTCTCAAAAAATTATCTCGAAGTAACCAAAGCCATTGAAAAATTTCAAACAACTTATAAAGAATTACTGCAAGTAAGCTCATTACCTTCAGATGAGGAAATAGCAAAAAGAACGGCAAAACTGGTTTATATTTATAATGAATTTTTGCTGGTCTGCGTCAGGCATGGTTTTATACCAGTAGCTGACAAACCAAAAATATCAGAACCTGCGGCAGCCAACACTTATTTGACAAAATTCTCAGACTTCTTAAAAGATCCAGATAACGCAGAATCTTCACTGCTTAAAGACATTATAGGAATCACAAAATCTTTAATCAATTATCATAGCCGGTTGCAATATTACTGCACAAAATGCAGCTGGAATCCAGACAAAGTTTTTCCTCAGGATAAAAAAGATTCCTCCGAGAAAGAAACCCGTCAAGAACCTTTAACTATACCAAAAAGAATTGAAACCATTCGAAAGTTTTATACCGACATATTGGATTTTCTAGATACCGAACCCAAAGAGAAGGAAAGAACCCGGCATTTAGTACATAAATTTCCGTCATACCAACAACAATATTTTGATATCCTTAAAAGCTGTGCACGTATCGAACATCTGCTAGACAGTTCATTTGCTTTATATCTATACAGATTTCTTGATCCAAAAATTTTAACTGAACGAGTGCCCAATTTTTTAAAGGATGTTAAAAAGAAGTCAGGTAAAATTAGCCAGCATGCAGATTTGGTCAATGTGATTCTGCATATGTCAAACATGTATTTGGTGTTGCTTGATTTTTTAAAGCCCTGGCTAGACAAAAGAGCTAAGAATTCTCCTGCTGAATCTAAGATTCCACCAGAAAGCATTCTTAAAATTACCACGCAATGCACCGAGATAATTGAGGCAGTAACTATACTAAGAGAGTTTATTTCACAAAAATATCCAACCACTCAATTTCAATCTTTTGAACAGCTAGAGCGAGCTTGGCAGTCGAAAAACCCACCGCAGGGTAAGGACAAAAAACTTGTCAGCATGGACCCTGATCCCATCGGAGCGATAGGAGAGCTTCGATTTGTCTTAGCACTAGCTCAACCCTATGTATACCAGAATTTTAATTTTATTACAAAAACTCAATTTTTAGATATTCATATAGCTGTATTTTTTAAAAATTTCACCACCTCTTCACTAAATACAGAAAAATCACTACAAGAAAAAGTTCTACCAGCAGGGATATTTACGCTGCATTCTCACATCCATCAAGCCCTAGAAAATTATCTCTCCTTATTTAGTCATAGAAATTTGGAAGCTGAAACACTTCACACAGAAAGCAAACATAAATCCATTGCGCGCTCATCATCGGATAGAGAACCTACTCTCGATCTCACTAGTAGAGAGAAATTTCCAACAATGATTACTCTAACAGGCGATTACAAAAAATATGAAAAGTGCCTCGATTCAACAAAAAATATTTTGTCAAGCATAATACAAGATACATCAAAAGTAATTTCATTAGAAGATCTTGGCCAACATCTACGTAATTTAATTTCTCTTTGTACGTTTGCTGGGGTCAATATATCAAAAATATTACAAGACAAATTTAAGCTCCATCATGCCTATGTCACCCATACATTCATCGATTTACAATTACTTAGAGAAATTACAATAGAACCTCTGGATAGACTTATCGGCAACGTTATTGATGCTTTTATTGCAAATAGTTACAAACTAGCGCCTCCACAGATTGTAATGCCCATATCTCTTCAAAAGAAATCAGAAAATTTTCTTACATACCTTCAAACAGAAGCTACTCAAAAAATCACCGATCAATTACCATTACTAGCCACATTGCGAAATATAATTTTAACCTTGAGAGAGTTGGAAAATCATGTAACCACATCAATTGAGTATCTACAAAGTGCATTTATTAAAATTATAGAAGGCAAGGCGCTTAAGCTTCATGCTGCTCTAAAATCAAATATTTCAACTCCCCTCGATCAAGAAGATGATGCAGTTATCACTGAAGCATTAAAGCTGGCTATTTTCCTTAATGAAGAGGAAATAGCTTTTGCTTTACTTAACCATACTTTAGAGAAATACTGTAAAGATCAAAATACACTTGTGGTAAGTTCAAGTTCAAGTTCAAGTTCAAGTTCAAGTTCAACACTATCCTATCCAGTAATACCGATATCTTCACCTGCTTCTATTCTGCTATCTGAAAAACTAGAAGCATTTACAAGTCTAATCCTCGATCATATAGACCATTTGACCGTGGAAAATCCCGTTTCTCAACAAATTCTTTGTTTTCTAAAACCATCTATATTAACTTCACCTTGGCTATCTAAAACTACATCTATAACATCTTTGCCGGTACTTGATGTTAAATCTTCCGGCAAGCTTGCCTCAGAACTTTATAACAAGATATTGTTAGGTGACGACTTAGCAATTATTTTAGCTCCATATATTCAGGATAACCTTAAAATAGGAGCATTATTACAACACTGCATAATTTCAAAAAATGACAAAAGAACAGCTGCTGAAGTTTACGATTTTTTGATTAAACAAACTGATTTAATTTGGAACAACAAGACAGGGGCTACTGCTGTTCATTTATTAAATGAATATATTAAAAGTACATTTGAATTTTCAGATAAAAATCCAGCTGCAAAACTTTTTGTGGGACATGTTGAAACTATTTCAGGTCGAAGACGAAGGGTCTCGACTTCTGCTTCATACTTAGGTAGCTCAGTGACTTTCCCCTATAGTAGCGGTGGTAGCAGCTCAAGTACTAGCAATAGCAGCACACTCAGCAATAGTAGCAGCGATAGCAGTACCCTCAGCAGTAGTAGCTCAAATAGTAGTGATAGCACCGCCAGCAGTAGTAGTTCAACCAACGTCGAAAGCAGCACCAGCACTAATAACAGCATCACTCCCAGCAGTAGCCCCAGCACCAGTAGTGAATGATTAGTAACTTTCCAAGGATAAGAAAGAGAACTTACCAGGAAAAATAACTTTGTCATTCAGGTCCCCGCGAAGGCGGGGACCTGAATGACAAACCTTGTTATGTATAAACTCATGACATGGATGCCGGGACGACGTGCTGATATGAGATGTGAGCAGTCATTAAATTAACTCTTAGCATCCTTCGCCTCATTCAATCACCCCCCCACCCAAACAAACCTCTCCCTGATAAAAAACCACCGACTGCCCCTCTGTCACCGCCCATTGCGGCTCAAAAAACTCCACCTGCAAATAATCCTCACCCAATTGCCTGACCATACAAGCCGCATCACGCTGTCGATACCGAGTTTTCGCCGCACATTGCAGCGGAAAAGGCGGCGCATGACCCAACACCCAATGCATTTGCCGACACTGCAAAACTTTAGTCAACAACCGCGGATGCTCATGCCCCTGCCCCACAATCAGCGTATTTCGCGCAATATCTTTAGCTACCACATACCAAGGATCCGCTTTAGCATCTTGCCTACCCCCTATCCCCAAACCTTGCCGCTGCCCCAAAGTATAAAACATCAAACCACTATGCCGCCCAATCACTTTCCCACTGTCATTTTCGATATTACCAGGCCGCGCCAACAGATATTCACCCAGAAAATCCTTAAATTTGCGCTCCCCGATAAAACAAATCCCGGTACTGTCTTTTTTCGCATGATTAGCAAGACCGGCAGCTTGCGCCATGGCTCGCACCGCCGGCTTTTCCAGCTCGCCCAGCGGAAACAGACTCCGCGCCAACTGCGATTGCTGCAGCGTATATAAAAAATAACTTTGGTCTTTGTTAGCATCCAGACCTTTCTGCAATTGATATTGCCCATCCTTGCGCACACAGCGCGCATAATGCCCCGTGGCGATAAACTCAGCACCTTGAGAGATCGCATAATCCAGAAAGGCTTTAAATTTGATTTCTTTGTTACACAAAATATCAGGATTGGGCGTGCGGCCTTTGGCATATTCATCGAGGAAATGCTGGAACACTCGCTCCCAGTACTCCTTAGCAAAGCGCACGGTCTGCAATGGGATATCTAGACGCTCACAAACCATTTTAGCATCTAGGAAATCTTGGTTGGCGCTGCAGAATGGATCTTGATTGTCTTGATCCCAGTTTTGCATAAATACGCCATGGACGTCATAACCTTGTTGACACAAAAGAATAGCAGCGACAGAGGAATCCACGCCACCGGATAGGCCGACTATGATTTTGGGCTTACTTACCAAGGGTCATTCTACGCTTAATTTGAGGGTTTCAATCACCTGCAGAGGCAATTCTGACAAAGAAGCCACCTCCTCTGCCGACAGACCTTTTGCTAACAACCTGCGTGCCATAGCGTATTTAATTTCTCTCTGCCCTTCTTCCCATCCTTGTTCTCGTCCTTGTTCTAACCCTTGTTCTAAACCTCTTTCAAACCCCAAGGCAATACCCTGATCTTGGCCAGATTTATAGGCATCTCCCACCAGTGTTTTTTCGATGCTGATTGCATCCCAATAACGATCATAAGCCGCCAATTCTGCTGGTGAATACGCTGTTTCCTCAGCTAGCGCCACAGCCTCTTGTATTTCAGGCGCCTCCAGCCATTCCAACGGCACTTGGTTAACCTTTTCATTTAATTCAGACATAAAGCGCAACCATAACACCTGCAGTTTCTTCTCGCGCAAATTTTGGGTTTTGAATTTGGGCAGTTCAATAAATATTAACTGTAAATCTTTGATTTCAGTGCGTGGGCTTTTGACATTTACGATTTTATAATGATGGTACCAATCGTTAGTATCTGGCTCAAAAATTGTATTGATGAGGCCTAAACCATAGACCGGCTTTAACAAATGGTAATGCTCACCTTTCTCCAACTGGTTAACATAAGCCTTACTAGCATTGAACAGCATGCGTTGTTTAAAACTGGTCGTCCATTGAATTTGCATTTCAACGATAAACACTCGCCCTTTTTGATCGGTGCAGCGCACATCAACCACGGTGTACTTAAATGCAGGTATCACCGGCGCTTGCTCATTCGACAAATATTCCAGGCTGTCAATTAAACCATCTTCGGGCAATGGCAACACGGCATTGAGAAAACTTTTCAATAAATGTGGGTGTTGGCCAAAGATTTTCTTGAAAACAATGTCCGTTTTTGGATCGAGGTATTTTGACATGGTGGCTCCTTGGTGAAGATTAACCATAGCAAAAAGCAGGCGGTTCAGCAACCTAGTAACCTAGAATATATCTCATAATCAGTGAGGATCTAATTCAACTGGCAGGTTAATCTTTGTATTCTTGTAGATTCACCCCTGACAGGAAGAGGTGATGAAAGCGTGCGTCGTTTACTTTCAAAATTATGACTTAGAATCAAATATTTTGCAGTTTCATTTCCTTCCTTAGATTTGGCAATTAAAAAATCTAATATCTCTTGCTTTTGTAAATCCACTTGTAATTTTCTTGAGGGGCTGAAGATACCTTGTCTAGGTTTTTGTCTTTCAGTTAAATGCGCTGAAATTAGAATTGCTGCTGTAGAAATATTTTCACTCACTGCTTGTTTAAGCGCTTTTATAAGTAATTTATCACTAAAATTATTTAACTCCACTCTTCTATCACGGACATTTAACATTCCGAGAATATGACGAATGTTATCTTTAGTAAGCGTATCTACGATAGTCGATTTTAATTCAAAGATTTCTTCGTCTTCATCATCTTCAAGCCATCCAGGAAACATTGAATTATCATAAATTAAATCCATTTTTCTCAATTTATCAGGTAACTTATTGTACATTGGTATAATTGCGCCGGCAGCAGCCTCTATAAAATCAAGCGTCTTATGCAGCCTTTCATCTTTATCTGCACTTTTTATTCTTGCTATTTCTTCTTTAATAAATTTAACTGAATAAATGTTTCTAATAGATTTTTTATCCGGTTTAATTGGCAATCCCAACACTTCATTTGGCTCAATAGGCAATAACTTCGCTTGCCTGCAAGCTTCAAAAAATTTATGATATAAATACTTTATAGATTTTTTAAAATCTTTTATCCCTGTTTTCTCTGCATCTACTGGATATTTTTCAATAAATTTTTCGGTATCACTCAAAAGCTCGCATTTATCTTTAAACAAATAAAATACCTGCACAATATTTTCAAATTCTCTAAATTCTTTAGGATATTTTTTAGATTCTTGAGGCGTATTTTTAAAATGCTTTTTTTCTTGATAAGATATAATTACTTCCGTTACTTTTAGAAGAGCAGCAATTTCTTCAGGCTGAGCAGAAGAAATCCCTTCTTTTTTCTGAAAAAGTTCAAGTTTTTTCGAAATTGCATCTAAAGCAGAATTCAAACTTTCCCCAGAAATTTCAGAATTCAAAAAAGAAATGGGATACTTAATTAACTTAATCTTTCTACATTCTTTCAGAAAATATTTCAGATCTCTTTCGATATCTACTATTGAAATTTTTGTATGATTCAAAGATCTTAAAATAGCTTCAGCAAGATCAGATATCGTACGCAGTTGATTGAGATAAGACGTTTCAGCTTTGACATCAGACATAAATTTTACCAAAAAATAGGGATGAAAATTTGTCCTATGGTTTTTAATGTTACTTAGGTGCTATCTTACAGATTATCTAGTGTTTTGATTACGCCAGCTGGAAGAAAACCCAAGTATTGGAGCTTATAGTATGCCTATGGTTTCTTAAAGGAATATTAATAATAATTAAGAAAAAATTTTCTGTCTCTGTAGGTGACAAAAATTAAGAGTACGTTATTAGGAGGGATGGTATGAAGATAACTCGCTGATTTTAATAAAAAATCATATAATCTTTTCGACCAAGAAAGGAGATTCTATGAATAATAAAAATAAAACCAGCGAGTTAGTAAGCATTTTAGGACAAGAATTAAAATGGAACAAGGCAAGATTGATCTGCTTTAGTTTGATGATATTGGCACTGCTAGCATCACGCACGATTAGTCTGTACAAGATGGCAGTAGTCATTGATAGCCAAGCGCAGCAAACATCGCGTTATAGGCGATTAAAACGCTTTTTTAGCGGGTTTAGTATTGATGGGATTGTTATTGCGCGATTGATATTTAAGTGGTTTTCTTTTTCTGGAAAAAAACTCTATTTGACGATAGATAGAACAAATTGGTTTCGAGGTAAGGCAAAAATTAACGTGTTTACATTGGCAATAGCCTATGAAGGCATAGCGATTCCTTTATTTTGGCAACTATTACCAAAGGCGGGGAATGCTTCCGCTAAAGAGCACATTTCCTTGGCAGAACGATTTATTAGTGTATTTGGAAGTAAGGATATTATAGGTGTTTTGGGAGATAGAGAATTTGCTAGTAAAGCATTCTTTAAATGGTTAAATAAGGAAAAAATTGCGTTTTATATTCGCATTAAAGAAGGAAGTCAGGTGAATATCAAAGGCAAAAAATGGGTGAAAGCTAAAAAAATTTTCAATCATTTAAATCTTAAAGAAAAGTCTATTTTTATGATGAGAATTAACCTGTGGGATAATACCTCGGTGTTTTTAGCAGGTTCTCGCTCAGAGCGAGGAGAATTAATGATTGTGGCCACCAACCAAAGCCCTAAGAATGCTATTGCGATTTATCTGTGGCGCTGGGAAATCGAATCATTATTTCAAAGTCTCAAAGGCCGTGGATTTCATTTTGAGGAAACCCACATAACAGCGCTAGATCGCCTAGAAAAAGTGATGGCCCTGTTAGCATTGACATTTTGTTGGGCACATAAAGTGGGCGAATGGCGAGCGATACAAAAACCTATTCCAATCAATCGTTATAAAAATAGCCAAAGACCGCAATGTAGCTATTTTCGATACGGGCTAGATTTGCTACAAGAAGTTGTTTTTAAAGGTAATTTACAAGTGAAAAAAATTTGGAAATCTTGTTTGCAGCTAATTATGAGTACGCCAACACATACTCATATGCAGGTGGCTTTATGATTTTTGTCACCTACAGAGATTTTTTAACTTTGCAAACTGAATCTTAATACTATTTTAATAAATATCATTCAAACTACAAAAAAATATTCTTGCGCAAATTTCATATTTAACATCCATAGTTGTTTAATTAAGTATTTTTGCGTGCACTTAATACTCACACTAGGAAAATTTAATACAGGACAAATTTTTATCTAACTATAGAGAAAATATTTATGTCAGGCGAAAGAACTCCATCATCAACTCCGAATTTAGAACCATCTGCATCCTTAGTTAGCACAGTAACTTCTGATATTAAAGATACCCTTAATTACCAAACACTATATGGGTCTTTATTAGATTTTTCTAAAAAAATTGAAAATCTTCCTAGTAAAGAAAATTTTGAAGAATTTTTAAAATACTGCGAACAATCTGATTTATTTAAATGGAAAAAAAATACGCAAGATATCAGCAAAAAGATTACAGATGTAATGAAGTCTGCTAATGAAAAGTTAAAGTTTTTAGAGCCTGGAGTTCCAAATAAAGAAACAAAACCCGCAAGTAAACATGACATAGTCTTATTATTACTAAAAATCTTACACAAGCTTGCTGAAAGTGAACCGAAAAATACTGACAAAAAATCAAAGGAATCCACTGAAACTTCGAAAGAAACTACCGAAATTTCTCAAGAATTACTTGAAAATATTCTAAGCAGTATTAAGGCATTTAAAGAATACAGACAAAAAACTTTTGATAAAGCTCTAGAGGGTCATGTAGATCCACAATCCTACAAACTAAAAATTAAATATGCCGAATTTCTAGCATACTGCTTTAATTCTGGCCTAATATTAGATATGCCAAAAACATACCCAACTCAAGCTGAAGCACGCAGTTTTTTAACGCAAATTCAAATGAGTTCTACCCCAACCCTATGGAATTTAATTCAAAAAGGAGCTGAAGAGATTACTGAACTCTATTGTAACCTCGATGAACACGAGAAAAATTTAAAGTTCATAGCAGTAACATCTAAAGCAATTAAAGAAGCTCAAAAACATGATCTATCTCTTTCATTGTCACTAGATAAATATAAAATAAATCTTAGTAATGACGAGGAACTTCAAAAAATACTAAAGTCCATTACGGAAGATTTAAAAGAATTTTTACTGGGACTTAAACAGGATGGATTATTTCCTACTGCCTTTGAGAGCGAAGATAAAAAAACTTTATCAGATGAAGCATTCGTATCTTCAGCAATAGAAAAAATCAGAGAAATTATAGGTTCATCTAAGAAAGCACCTCCACTATTGCTAAATTTATATGAACAAATTCAGCTGATTTTTAATAAATTCGAATTGATGTCATCAGGGCATAAACTTATTGATGAAGAAATTAATAAGTTTAGGGATACCATTGGTACTCTGATTGATCAATATAGGAATATTAATGGAAATAGGATCCACAATTTATCAAAATCAGAACCAGACTCATTATTAGATAAACCGGTAGAATCAGAATTACTATTAAAAAAACTTACTGTTGATATTAAAGCAGCTTATAGGGGGTTGTTAAATTTTTGCTTTGATACCTTATTTCCATTCTGTATCAGTCAAGATTTTCTTCCCAGTGACTACCATTTGAAAATGGATTTAAATGAATGTTTTTCGACGATCAAAGTCCTGTTGTCTAATATAGAGGGTACAGAAGATGATTATCCAGAAATGAGAAATAGCATAGACGTAGTTATAGAGACAATCTCGCAAGCTGAATCTTTTCTTAAAGACCCTAAAAAATGTATACCTGAAGAAGCTAAACAAACTGCCCCTTCTTCTTCTAGTTCAAGTTCAAGCTCAAGCCCAAGTTCCATATATGTTACGGAAACTACTTCTCCTCCTGCACGAGGGACAAGCGCTTTAGATATCCTGCCAATATCGGATTCTCCACAACAAAACCCGCCAATACCTACTGGTGATGTTAAAATAAAACTCTCTAATAATTATCCAACCGTTGAAAGTCTTAAGCAGGTTGTTGATGCACTTAAGACCTTAGGTGAACAATTAAAAATCGTGGAACAGCTTACAAGAAAAAGAGACACTAATGCTAAGGCCTTGTTTGAGAAACAGGTTTTACTCTATTATCAACGCAATTTCAAAGACATTTGTTCGACGGCTGGTATTGATGGACTTCCAGATTTAAAGGAACCGAGTAGTCGGTATAAGCAAAAGCTCCAATTATATGCCCTGAGATGCTACAAAGATTTAATGGCAATAAGTGCGGGTCTAAGTATTATTCCTCCTGTTCAGCTGCAATCAAAACCAACATATTCTGAAGTTAAGCAAGCATTTGAAAAGCTTATAGATAAACTATATACACTTGGTCATGAAAAAAATTCACAGATTGCAAAAATATCTGCTACATTTAGAGAGCTCGAGTCACTCCTGTTTTCAATGCCTGAAACACTGACAAGGTTTCAAAAAGCTTATCAACATGCTTGCAATATACAACCCAAGAAAGAATCACCCACCGCAACAACACCCCCCCTAGGAACGCCGGTAAATTTTCAATTTAGCACTATTATACCTGCAGCTAACAGCAAACGAGAAAGGGTATTAGAGAAAAAGCTTGAAAGAAGAGATTCACAGGAAGTTAAAAAAGCGGGCGGTTTACGACCACTGCCTACCTCTCCATCGGAGAAAGAATCGGTGGAAACAAATCTACTTGGAGAAGTCACAGCCTTACTAAACTTAACTCAACCACCAAGCTAACATTATGATATGAGATAATTTAGGGTCTGTCGTCACACGCACCCTACTAAATTGTTGGCAATTTAATGCGACTGGAAAGCATAATTAATCTCAAAAACACTGTGATTAATTATGCTTTTTTACCCAACAACTTGCGCACCAGCTCTAAATCCTCCTCAGTGTTCACATCACTGGGCACGCTTTCTTGTGCCTGGGTTAGGTGCACGCGGCCGCCGTTCCATAATACGCGCAGCTGTTCTAAGCGTTCCATTTGTTCCAACGGGGAAGATTCCCATTCCATATATTGCTGCAAGAAGCCTACACGGTAAGCGTAGATACCGACATGGCGGAAATGCTGAGTGACGAGTTTCTGGTTTTTCTTGGGTGGGATTTGAAAATGCTCACGATCCCAGGCAATGGGGGCGCGGCTGAAATATAGGGCGTAGCCGCGTTTGTTCATGACCACTTTAACATGGTGGGGGTTGAAGAGTTCTTCTATGGTTTTAATCGGTTCATAGAGGGTGGCGACGCGGGCGTTTTCGTATTTTTCTAAATCTTCGGCGACTTGACGGATGACTACCGGTGGGACTAAAGGCTCATCGCCTTGTAAGTTGACGATGATGTCATCTTCTTGATAGCCCAGGGCGACTACGGCTTCGGCGAGGCGTTCGGTGCCGGTGTTATGATCGGGGGAGGTCATGCAGACGGTGGCGCCGAAATCTTCTGCAACTTTGGCAATGCGTTCATCATCTGCGGCAATAATGACGCTCTCGGCACCGCTTTTGAGTGCGCGCTCGTAGACGTGTTGTAACATGGGTTTGCCGGCGATATCGACTAGCATTTTTCCCGGTAGACGCGTTGACGCATAGCGCGCGGGTATGACTACTTTGAATTCCATCACTGTACCTCAGTTTGCATTAAACGGCGCGCCTGATCTGCCAACATGACTGGAATTCCATCGCGAATCGGATAGGCCAGTTGATCTGCTGTGCAGATCAGCTCATGGGTGGTTTTCTGGTAAATGAGTTTACCTTTGCAGATTGGGCAAGCCAGAATTTGTAGTAATTTATAATCCACTTTTAGGATACCTCGGTTCCGAATTTTAGGGCAACTGCTTTATTATAGCCATAGTTAGTTGTTTTTGTATTTTTTTAATAGGGGTTGGGGATTATTTTAGTGACTTTTTTAAGGTCGTGGCCTAAGCTCCCCCTCTCCCTAACCCTCTCCCACAAGGGGAGAGGGGATACAGTGCTAGAAAGATGGTAAAGTGCCAAAATAGAGGGAATGCAGTGCTAAAGAGAGTTGGTAAAGTGCCAAAGCAGAGGAAATGCAGTGCTAAAGAGAGATGGTAAAGTGCCAAAGCAGAGGGAATGCAGTGCTAGAGAGAGATGGTAAAGTGCCAGAGCAGAGGGAATGCAGTGCTAGAGAGAGTTAGTAAAGTGCCAGAGCAGATGGAGTGATATATTTCCCTCCCCTTGGCACTGTATCCCCTCTCCCCTTGTGGGAGAGGGTTAGGGAGAGGGGGAGCTTAGGCCACGACCTTAAAAAAAGTCACCCATTCCAAGTTTCTCAGCAATCACCATCAACACCCCCTCTAAATTCTCAATAACTTCATTATTCCAAAATCTGATAATTTCAAATCCTTGAGAGCGCAACCAATTTGATCTGCTTTCATCGTATTCCTTTTGTTCTGCATGCTGCCCACCATCTAATTCAATAATTAATTGGGATTTAAAGGAGATAAAGTCAACAATGTACTCACCAATAGGCTGTTGCCGTTTGAATTTAACTTTAAAAAAACGGTGACCACGCAAATGTTGCCATAATAATTGCTCAGTATCAGTTGCGTTTGTGCGCAGGCTCTTAGCAAATTGTTTAAATTTTGATTTTGACATGGTGGTTGAGGTAGAAAAGTTTTATAAGGTGATGGCTAAAACTCCCCCTCTCCCTAACCCAGGGGATACAGTGCCAAGGGAGAGAAAGTTGCAATGCTAAGTTAGCGCTATACTTACTAGGAGTTGTTTAAGTTAGCACTTATGCTCAGACAAGGTGGGTTGCAAAACTTAGGTTGATATGAGTGCCACAGGAGGAAGAAGGATGTATTAACATTATTTACAAAGTCAGTCGCTCTCTGTTAATGGTTTGATTTCAAATAAATTATTTTATAGTTTGTAGTTCACTTAAGGACTTAACTTTGCAAACTCAAAACTGGTCGGGACGGCAGGATTTGAACCTGCGACCCCTTGCACCCCATGCAAGTGCGCTACCAAACTGCGCTACGCCCCGATTTTTGTTATTCATTTGCTCTTAACTTAAAAAAAGCATGTCGTCCCGGCAAGGAAGCCGGGACGACGTGCTTTTTTGAATTTTGCGCCACAACTAATCTGTGACTGTTATTTTGCACTAATTGGCTTCCAATTCTAAAAGTAAATCTTCTAGATCGGTCAAAGCACGTTGCAATATTTCCAACGGCAGTGAGCTAATGTCTTCTACCGACAACAATAACTGTGCACGGGCACCTTCGATGGTGAAACCCTGGCCGTATAATAATTCTTTGATTTGCCAAACTAACAACACATCTTTACGCTGGTAATAACGACGATTACCACGGCGTTTGGACGGCTTTAGTTGTTCGAATTCCTGTTCCCAATATCGGAGCACATGCGGTTTGACTTCGCAGAATTTTGCTACTTCACCAATGCTAAAATATAATTTATCTGGAATGGACGGCAGTTGTGTGTTGTTGTTATTCGTTGTCAGATTTGCTCGTTTCTTGTTGTGTAGTTCTTGTTGCATAGTTTACAACCCTGGCTTTAAGTTTCTCACCCGCCCTAAAAGTCACCACGCGACGCGCTTTAATGGGGATTGACTCCCCCGTTTTTGGGTTCCTTCCCGGACGTTCATTTTTGTCGCGTATGCCAAAGATGCCAAAACCCGAAAGTTTGACCTCTTCACCACGCTCCAGTGCTAGCATGACTTCCGCAAACAGCGATTCCACCACTTCTTTGGCTTCGCGTTTGTTAATGCCTAGCACATTAAACAGATGGTTGACTAAATCCGCTTTGGTCACTGCCATCGTTTTAATTCCTCAAAATTGCCTGATAGTTTTCATTCAACGTCTTAATCACTTGACTCACCATAGTATCAACTTCTTCGTCTATTAGAGTGCGCGAAGCTGATTGAAACGTCAAGCCCAGCGCAATACTTTTTTTACCTGGCGCGATACCCTCACCGCGATAAATATCAAATAATTGGATATTTTTCAACATTCCCCCGACGCAAGCTTGAATGCTGTCATGAATTTTGCGCCAAGAGAATTGCTCATCTACGATAAACGCCAGATCGCGTCGAATCGATGGGTACTTAGAAGGGGTAATATACATCGGTAATTGCGCTTGCGCCACTGCATCTAATAATAATTCGAATAGATAAACTGTGGAAGGAAAACCCAGCTGCTGTTGTAATTGTGGATGTAAGGCGCCCACATAACCGACCGGTTGGCCTAAGTAGGTTAATTCAGCGCTGCGTCCTGGATGTAAGGCGGGGTGCTGCGTGGGTGCAAAATGGTAGTGTTCGCTATTTTTAGTCAAATCAAAATATGCTTCTAAGTCACCTTTGATATCAAAGAAATCTACTGGAGCTGCTTTGATACCCCATTGTTCTTGCGCTTTATTGCCTATGCTGATGCCAGCGATACGCGTCTGTTGGGTAAACTCGGTAGCTGATTGCAAAAAGCATGCGCCAATTTCAAACAAGCGGACGCGTGTTTGCTGGCGATTTAAATTGAACAGGGCGGTTTTTATCAACCCCATCCATAAAGAAGTACGCATGACTGCCATATCGGCAGAAATGGGATTGCTGAGCGGTAAGGCCGGGTGTTTGGGATTTAATAGCTTAGATAATTCAGGATCGACAAAGCTGTAGTTGATTGCTTCGCTATATCCTCGATCCGCCCAAAAAGTCCGCACGCGAGATTGTGACAAGTGTTGCTCAGACACCGGTTGCATGGTTAGAGGAGCTTGTAATGCCTTAGGCTCGATACGGTTATAGCCGTAAAGGCGCGCTAATTCTTCGATTAAATCGATTTCCTGACGGATATCAAAACGGTAGCTAGGCACAGTAACTTCCCAGCCTTCGGCGGTGGGCTTGAACGTCATCTTTAAGCGCTGAAGAATTTGCGTTACGGTAGTAACATCAAGAGAAATACCTAAAATGCGCTCAATGCGTTGATGACGTAGCGACACGGTGACTGGCTTTGGCAGCTGCGTAGTGTCTTCAACACAGATGATTGGACCTGCCTGACCACCGGTAATTTGCAGGACTAATTCGGTGAGGCGATTGAGTGCCGCCAAGGGTAGTTCTGGATCGACACCACGCTCATAGCGGTGTGCAGAATCGCTTTTTACGGCGAGGCGGCGTAGTGTCGGGCATATGGCATCTGGCGTGAAATGCGCACTTTCTAAAAATAAATCGCAAGTCTCAGTCGTGACGGCCGATTGTTCACCGCCCATGATGCCGGCTAGGGCGAGGATTTTTTCGTTATCGGCGATGACTAATGCGGGCTTTTCCAAGCTGAGGGTTTGACCATCCAGCAGGGTGACTGTTTCTCCTGGGTTGCTTTGGCGTACGGTGATGTGTCCTGCCAAATGCTTGAGGTCAAAGGCATGTAAAGGTTGACCCAGCTCCAGCATGACGTAGTTGGTGATGTCTACTATGGGGTGGATGCTACGCAAACCGCTGCGCTCTAGGCGTGCTTGCAACCACAAGGGTGTTTGGGCGTGTGGGTTGATGCCTTTGATTACGCGACTGGTATAGCGTGGGCACGCCGCACCGTCATTGACACTGACTGGAAAAACAGTATCAATCACTGGGGGTATGGTTTGCGGCTGCAGCGGATGAAATTCGCTTTCACAGATGGCAGCGACCTCCCGTGCCACTCCGGCTACGCTCAAGCAGTCACCACGGTTAGGGGTTAGGCTTAGATCGAGGATATGGTCGGGTAGGCTTAAGTATTCGCTGATGCTGATCCCTAAAGGGGCATCCAAGGCTAACTCGAGGATGCCTTCTTGACCTTCGCCCAAACCTAATTCTTTGGCGGAGCATAACATGCCCGAGGAGGAGATGCCGCGGATTTTTGCTTGGCGGATTTTCACATCTCCCGGCAATACTGCGCCTATCATAGCTACTGCTACTTTTAATCCCGCTCGCACATTGGGTGCGCCGCAGATAATGCTTAAGGGCTCAACATCTTCTGCCACTGTCACTTGGCAGACCCGTAGCCGATCGGCGTCTGGATGGGGAGTGACCGCCAATACTTTCCCCACGAGCACGCCTTCTAAACCCGCGCCAATCTGAGTGACTGACTCAACCTCGAGACCTGCCATGGTAAGTTTTTCTACCAGTTGGTCAATATTACTATCGGGATTAACCCATTCGTGCAGCCATTTTGTACTGAATTTCATGCTTGATGCCTGTGAATTTGAATTTTAATAGAAGAAGGAATGTGGAACAAAATTTGGCTGCCATCGCATGTCTCGCTGGATTACTTTCGCTGGCACATTATTCTCTCTTTTATATCTGCACAGGACTATGCGAAGTAATGTTGTGTTCCTCTTGCCCCTCTGGCGCTTCCTGTTCCTCTGGTTCTTCTTGCTCTTCTAGTTCCTCATTTGACTCATCATCCGAGTCATTCAGTCCTAAATCAGCTGTTGGGTCTAAAGATTTTACTATGACCATTGCGCCAATTACTGATATTCCAAAACCTAAATACTGTAGCGTAGGATTAAACACTATCACTCCATATGCCAGGGTGAATACTCCTATTCCCGCTGCTAGACTACCCCCTGCTACTCCAGTGCAGCGCATTGGATTTCTAGCTAAGTCCACTGCTTGATCTGCTAAATTACTCAAAGTATTGGTTAAACCTAACTGAGAGTCAATTTGTCTTATTGTTCTAAAGATCGACATCTCTAATCCTGAATAATATTAAAACTGTTCTAAAAATCGCAAATCATTGTCAAAGAATTTCCGCAAATCGTCAATACCGTAACGTAACATTGCTAAGCGATCTATGCCAATACCAAACGCAAAACCGGTATAGCGTTCAGAATCAATACCGCACATGGACAGCACATTGGGGTGCACCATACCGCAGCCTAGCACTTCCAACCAACCTGTATGACTGCAGATTCTGCAACCCTGCCCTTCGCATTTGACACAGGCGATGTCGGCTTCGGCTGAGGGTTCGGTGAATGGGAAATAGGACGGGCGAAAACGGAATTTGAGATCGCGTTCAAATAGTTGGATAAAAAAGTCCTGTAACATGCCTTTTAAATTTGCGAATGTGCAAGTTTCATCAACCACCAAGCCTTCGACTTGATGAAACATGGGGGTATGCGTCTGGTCAGAATCACAGCGATAAACGCGGCCAGGGGTGATGATGCGCAAAGGGGGAGGAGTTTGTTGCATGACGCGGATTTGTACGGGTGAGGTATGCGTGCGTAATAATAAGCCATTGTCAAAATAAAAAGTGTCATGCATGGCGCGCGCCGGATGGTGTTCTGGGAAATTCAGCGCGGCAAAATTGTGATAATCGTCTTCGATTTCAGGACCTTCAACGACGTTGAAACCTTCAGTTATGAAGAGTTGTTCTATGCGTTCGCGGATGCGAGCGACAGGATGCAAGTTACCAGATGCAATGTGGAGTCGGCCTGGTAGGGTAACATCGATGCGTTCGTTTTCTAATTTTTGTGTCAGCTGTAAAGTTTGCAGGGCATCTTGGCGTGCTTGTAGGGTGTGTTGCAATTGTTGTTTGGCAGCATTAGCGGTTTGTCCGATTTGTGAGCGTAGTTCAGGGGGTAGAGCACCTAGGTTTTTCAGTACTTCGGTGATTTGACCTTTTTTTCCCAAATAGTGTGTGCGCAGTTGTTCTAGTGCGGCAAGATCGGTTACGGCGTTGATGGCTTGTTGCGCGGATTGTAATAACTCCTGCATTTGTTTTTGTATTTGTTGCGCATCGTGGGTTTGGGTGGTCATGTGATGTTCCGGTTGGGGTGTTGGGTGTTGGGTTTTGGGTTTTGCACTGCATCCTCTCTCCCCTTGTGGGAGAGGGGATATAGTGCTAAGGAAAAAAATGAATTCACCATAAGAAATGAAAAAAATAGCATTAATTTATCTTATACATCCAGCGATAACAATTGTACCTGCGTTAACACCCCATCAGCCGAAAAATCATAAGCCACATTGGCATAGCCCGCAGTTTCACAAGTCGCACAACCATTTAAAATTTTGAAACGGAATACCAGGCGTACACCACCCGTTGATAAAGCTTCCACACGTGGAGGGTTGTCTATAATCGACCAAAGTTGTGGCTGAGCAAAACGTTGTTGCATCATGGGAAAATTGGGACTGGCTTTGATATTAATCGCCTGCGCTTCTGGACCCGAAGTCATGTTGTAAAAATTGCCTTTAGCCCCAATGACATAATAATCGCCCGGGAAATTAACGCCAAAACGTTTAACATGGACTAAATCTAGCTGTCCTTGTTGAATATGCTGAGTGCTATCCACTACATCGCCGCGGTTAAAGCCGGCTCTAGCGGCAAAGGACATATATTGTTTACAACCTGGCTGTGTGATAGTGCTCAGGCAGCTGCGAAAGGTCGTGTCATTGGTGGCTTGGTTACAAACTACCGTTGATAATCTTGAGCAATAAATGAAGGGTTGCCTGTCGATGCCACCTACAAATTCTGGCGCAGCGACTTGGGCTGCATCTTCAGGAGACAGCGCTACGGCTTGTCCTCCAGTTTCGGCAGCTTGCGGCAATGCCCCAATTGGCGTTGGATTGACAGGCGGTGACAATGGCAAATTCGTAGAAGGCACAGGGATAGATTGTACCAGAGGAGCATTAGATCTGGGGGTGCCTTGCAGGGTATTTTCAGAGCCTGGGATAGGTGGCGTCAGGGGTAATGTCGGTTGTACCGTATTGCCAGTTACCGGCACTACCGTTACCGGAGTAGTACTTTGCTGCAAGGGAATATCCGGATTTGCAGCTGAGTTATCAGGCGTGTCAGCAGCGGGAGCTGAATCGGCGGATGGCGCGCCACTGTCATCGTCAGCAGTCACAAACTGCTGAGTAGGTATCTGTGTCATGGAGCTCAGCGGATCGGTAGCAGCCAGGATGGATTTTACTGACAGTAATGCCAACAAAACCGCACAACCATATTTGATCCTGGCGCTATACTGCTTCATTCCTTATGCGCTCTCAAGCGCGGCTTTAGCTTTTTCGGCAATGGCTGTAAATGCAGTTTTATTCAACACTGCCAGATCAGCTAATATTTTACGATCTATTTCAATTGCAGCTTTTTTCAAACCAGCAATCAGGCGGCTGTAAGATAGACCCACTTCACGTGCAGCAGCATTGATACGCACGATCCATAATGCACGGAATTGGCGTTTGCGCTGACGGCGGTCACGGTAGGCATATTGTCCGGCTTTGATAGCAGACTGCTTAGCGACACGAAATACGCGGCTGCGTGCACCGTAATGGCCTTTGGCTTGCTTTAATACTTTTTTATGCCGGGCTCTAGCTTGAACCCCGCGTTTGACTCTTGGCATTGATTTTTCCTCTGATACAGTTTTCTCAAAAAGATGCTTTATTCAAAGTTTAATAAGCGGCGAATGCTTTTCAAATCACTTTCAGCAATCATGACTGTTCCGCGCAAATGACGTTTACGCTTATTTTTTTTCTTGGTTAAAATATGGTTACGGTAGGCAGCACGGTGTTTAAATCCACCACCCCCGGTCGCTTTAAACCGCTTAGCTGCACCGCGGTTGCTTTTTAATTTTGGCATTTCTTTACTCCAATTATTTTTTCTTTGGCCCGACCGTCATGGCAATCTGCTTGCCTTCCAGTTTAGGCCGACTTTCAATGATCGCCGCTTCACCTAAATCTTGCTCAATGCGTTTTAATAAATCCATACCCAGTTCTTGATAAGACATTTCCCGGCCGCGGAAGCGCACAGTAAACTTGACCTTATCACCTTCTTCCAAAAATCGCAATGCACTACGCAATTTCACTTGGTAATCACCGACATCAGTGCCGGGACGCAGCTTGATTTCTTTAATTTGTACTTGCTTTTGTTTCTTTTTCTGTACAGCTAATTTTTTGTTCTGTTCGAAACGGTATTTACCATAATCCATAATTCGGCAAACTGGAGGCGTCGCTTGGGGCGCAATTTCAACTAAGTCTTTCCCCACTTCTTCAGCCATTTGTAATGCCTGCCTGAACCGCATATTGCCGATTTTTTCACCATCTGTGCCGATCAGAAATACTTCAGGTGCAGTGATTTCTTCGTTTACCCGGGTTTTTTTGGTTGTAATATTTCATTCCTCCTATTATAGCCTTAGCCTTTTTCCTTCTCCCGTGGGAGAAGGATTATTTACTTGAGACTTGCTATGCTGAGCAATTTCAACCTGTAATTTGTGGATGAAATCGTTGAGTGTCATGCTGCCTAAGTCTTGTCCCGCTTTAGTGCGCACCGAAACTGTATTCGTCTCCAGTTCACGATCGCCGATAATCAGCTGATAAGGGACATGTTTTAACGTGTGCTCGCGGATTTTAAAGCCGATTTTTTCGTTTCTCAAGTCTGCAATGACTTTTAATCCATGATTTTTTAATGTTTCCACGATTTGATCGGCATAGAGACGCTGTTGATCGGTGATATTCATCACAACAACCTGCACAGGCATCAACCATAGCGGCAAATGTCCTGCATACTCTTCGAGCAAAATACCCATGAAGCGTTCAAACGTACCTATGATCGCGCGGTGTAGCATCACGGGGGTCTGTTTGCTGCTATCCTCGGCAATATAATGCGCGCCTAGGCGTTCGGGCATGAGAAAATCTACCTGCAAGGTGCCACATTGCCATACGCGTTGCAAACAATCCCGCAGTGAAAATTCCACTTTAGGTCCGTAAAATGCCCCTTCTCCAGGTTGGAATTCCCAAGCCAAACCACTGGCATTGAGCACATTTTCCAGCGCGTGTTCCGCTTTATCCCATATCGCATCAGAACCCATGCGTTTTTCAGGACGGGTGGATAATCTGACAATGATGTCGTTAAAACCAAAATCGGCATATATCTGCCGCAGCTGAGTGATAAAATGCGCCGCTTCATCCGCAACTTGTGCTTCGGTGCAGAAAATATGGCCATCGTCCTGCACAAAACTGCGCACCCGCATTAATCCATGCAGACTGCCGGAAGGTTCATTGCGATGACAGGAGCCAAATTCAGCAAATCGCAGCGGTAAATCACGGTAACTGTGAAAACCGTGTTTGAATATCTGGACATGACATGGGCAGCTCATCGGTTTGACTGCATACTGCCGCGATTCGGATTCAGAATAAAACATATCATCGCCGAATTTTTCCCAATGCCCGGATTTCTCCCATAGGCTACGATCCAGTAGTTGTGGCGTACGAACTTCGAGGTAGTTTTGCGCGCGTAATTTACGCCGGAGATATTGTTCTATGGTTTGATAAATAGTCCAGCCATCGGCATGCCAGAACACCATGCCCGGGGCTTCTTCTTGGAAGTGGAATAGATCCAATTTCTTAGCCAGTTTGCGATGATCGCGTTTTTCGGCTTCTTCCAGACGCTGTAAATAATCAGCCAGGGCTTTTTTATCTGCCCAAGCAGTGCCATAAATGCGTTGCAGCATTTCATTATTGGAATTACCACGCCAGTAGGCACCTGCAACTTTAGTCAGCTTGAAGACTTTTAATAATCCAGTTCTGGGGACATGTGGCCCCCGACATAAATCAGTGAAATCACCTTGTTGATACAAGGTCAGGGTTTCACCGACTGGGATGCTTTCGATAATTTGAGCTTTGTATTCTTCACCAGCCGCGCGGAAAAAGGCGATGGCTTCTTCACGACTGATCTCACGTCGCATCACTTTAAAATCTTGCTTAGCTAATTCCTGCATACGTTCTTGTATTTTATCTAGATCGGCAGGCGTAAAACCTTGTGGCCAGGAAAAATCGTAGTAAAACCCATCTTCTATCACTGGACCGATGGTGACTTGGGCTTGAGGAAACAATTGTTTGACGGCGTGAGCTAATAAATGCGCGGTGGAGTGGCGGATGATTTCTAATCCTTCGGGGTCACGCTCAGTGATGATCGCGACGTGCGCATCTTGATCTATCATATAAGAGGTATCGACTAGTTTGCCATTGACCTTACCTGCCAAAGCAGCTTTGGCAAGACCTGCACCAATAGCAGCAGCCACGTCAGCAACACTGACTGGCTCCAAAAATTCTTTTTTCTGACCATCGGGCAGGATGATTACGGGCATGGACTGTTCCTGAAAATACGCACTTTTGATTTATGGGTTAAAAAAGTGAAGTATTCTAGCGGGGTTGGTGGGGGAAAAGCAAATGTTGTATAATATCTAATTCCCAGATATCTCCTCCAAAGACCACCGCGGATGCACCGCTATTTCCAGACTCTTATCACACTCCCCCGCCATAAACCGGCAATGTCCTGCATAAGCAATCATCGCAGCATTATCCGTACAAAACGCAAAGCGCGGAAAAAATAATTCAATCCCTTGGCTAGCCACCTTTTGCTGCAAAGCTTGACGCAGCGCCAAATTCGCCCCTACACCACCCGCCACAACCAAACGCTTAAATCCTGTATAACCTATCCCACGTTGGCACTTGATGACCAAGGTTTCCACCACCGCTTCTTCAAAAGCCCGCGCAATATCAGCTTTAGTCTGTTCATCTACAGCATTAGCACGCAGTGTATTCATGGCAAAAGTTTTAAGCCCGCTAAAACTAAAATCCAAACCCGGACGATCTATCATGGGACGAGGAAAATGAAAGCGCTCAACCTCCCCTTTTTGCGCTAAAGCTGCCAGATGTGCGCCACCAGGATAAGGCAGACCCAACAATTTAGCCGTTTTATCAAACGCCTCCCCTGCCGCATCGTCTAAGGTTTCACCTAAAATGCGGTACTGCCCGACACCTGATACCGCAACCAAGGCCGTATGACCACCTGAAACCAGCAAAGCCAGAAATGGAAATTCTGGTGCTGGTTGCTCCAACATAGGCGCTAACAAATGGCCTTCCAAATGATGAATTCCCAAGGTTGGAATTCCCCACGCAAATCCTAAACTTTTTGCCATAGCCGCCCCCACCAACAAAGCGCCCATCAATCCAGGACCTTTCGTATAAGCGATGCCGTCTATATTCTCCGCCTGCAATCCAGATTGTTGTAATACTTGTTGGATCAGCGGCGTTAACTTACGCACATGATCGCGTGAAGCTAATTCTGGTACCACACCACCATATTGGGCGTGAAGTTTTATCTGGCTATGTAGATCATGCGCTAGTAATCCGCCGGCTGTTGCATAAATGGCAACCGCGGTTTCATCGCAAGAGGTTTCAATACCGAGTATGTTCATATTTGTTTTTTCAATTAAGAATGATATTTTGCACAAGGATATAAAAAAGTGTCATTCCAGCGCAGGCGCATTAGTGTCCGCAGAGTTTTCGTACCCTGCAGTGCATCAAGTCAACTTACGCGCAGTGTTTGTACTCTCGCGCCTCATTGCAAAAAAAATGATTGCGCAAAAATCAGGAAAAATTATCAACATCTCTTCAAACGCTACTTTTTATGGCACGCCAGAAAGTGGTGCTTATACTGCGTCAAAAGCTGGCATTAATCAGCTTACTAAAACCATGGCTATCGAATGGGCACCGCATAATATTCAAGTGAATGCCATTTGTCCGGGACTAACCCAATACCAAATTATTGCGCGAAGTTTGGGATAATCCAAAAAATGCTGAGATGTTGAAAAAATTTCTAAATAAAGTGCCGCTGGGACGTTTTATGGAGCCCAGTGAATTGGTGCCTTTGGTTTTATTTTTAGCGAGTTCTGGATCGAATTATATGAATGGCGCCATGTTGCAAATTGATGATGGGGCGCGGTTTAACCCAGATTGAAGTAGTTGCCGTATCAGAGTGTTCCAGTGAAATGCATTTGCAAGAAATCTAAGGAATTTTATTCTGATAGCCACATTTGCGTTAGGAATTCTGATTAGCAAAAAAGTAACTCGCTGACCCACAAACACTAGAATAATAAAGGGACATGTTTATGAAAATGCCAGCGAGTTAGATTGCAATTTTAAGTGATATTTTATTATGGAACAAGACTTAATTAATTCTTTTTGCAATTTATTTTTTCAAATCACTGTGCTTAGAAATTTATCTTTTACCCGAACATAATTTAATCGGGAAAATCAGCATAATAACCAATGCAAATATCAAAGGTTGATATTCAACAAATCTTTTTTAAATTGAATCCGTTCAATTGAAAGCAATAATTAAAAATTTTTTGATTAGTGTACGCTATTCAAATGGGCATTTTTACCTTCACATCTTTTCTTAAAAAATCCCTCCTCTAACAACAAAATCAGAATATTAGTTATATTAAATTTTTACCGTATTGCTTTAATTAAATTTTTATGTCTTAATGGAATATATTATAAATAATATGCGGCATAATCGCATATAAAAAACAAAATAAGGATTTACAATGTCTTGGCTAACCCAAACCCAACGTTTCCTACAATCGGATTTACTACCAGAAGACCAACTAGTACCCTTAAGTTTTTCCGGCACAGAAACCCTATCCCAGCCTTTTAACTTCACCTTACAACTGGTTTCCGATGATACCGCTATC
>DASZWJ010000038.1 GCA_035546635.1 Gammaproteobacteria bacterium | reverse complement strand
GCGGGTCTGCGGCATCGGACCATCGGCGGCGGATACGACTAATATCGCACCATCCATCTGCGCAGCACCGGTAATCATGTTCTTGACGTAGTCGGCATGGCCTGGGCAATCTACGTGAGCGTAGTGACGGCCTTCTGACTGATATTCTACGTGCGCTGTTGCGATGGTAATACCGCGCGCTTTTTCTTCTGGCGCTTTATCAATCTGATCGTAGGCCAATGCACTGCCACCAAACTTATCCGACAACACCTTGGTTAAGGCTGCTGTCAGCGTTGTTTTACCATGATCTACGTGACCTATTGTTCCCACATTAATGTGTGGTTTTGTACGATCAAATTTTTCCTTTGACATGATTTCACCTCAATATTAACAAAAGATTCAAATTTTCCCCGAAAAAAAACGAGGAGTTCTGAAATTAATAACTAGTCTCATTTTTGTTTGATAATTGTTTCTGCCACACTTGCTGGTGCTTCCATATACTTTGCAAATTCCATGGTATAAGTGGCACGCCCTTGTGTTAGAGAACGCAAGTCAGTTGCATACCCAAACATTCCCTCTAAGGGAACTTGTGCATCGATGATTTTCCCGGAGGGGTTTTCATCCATCCCCAAAACTAAGCCGCGGCGACGATTTAAATCACCTACCACGTCACCCATATATTCTTCAGGAGTGACGACCTCGACCTTCATGATCGGTTCTAATAACACTGGGCTAGCTTTAGCCGTACCCTCTTTAAAAGCCATGGAGCCAGCAATTTTAAAAGCCATTTCGCTGGAGTCAACATCATGGTAAGATCCATCGTATAATGTCACTTTGACATCTACTACAGGATAACCTGCCAGTACACCGCTTTGTAATTGCTCTTTGACCCCTTTTTCCACAGCGGGAATAAATTCTCTGGGTATTACACCGCCGACAATTGCATTTTCAAACTCAAATCCAGTACCTGCTTCCTTAGGTTCTATACGAACCCATACGTGACCATATTGACCACGTCCACCTGTCTGACGTACATATTTTCCTTCTTGCTCCACTACTTTTCTAATAGTTTCACGGTAGGCCACTCGCGGCTTGCCGACATTTGCTTCAACATTAAATTCCCGACGCATACGGTCTACAATAATCTCAAGATGCAACTCTCCCATCCCTTCGATGATCGTTTGACCTGATTCTTCATCCGTATGCACACGAAATGAAGGATCTTCCTGAGCAAGTTTACCTAAAGCTATACCCATTTTTTCTTGGTCAGCTTTACTCTTAGGTTCCACGGCAACCGATATAACCGGTTCAGGAAATTCCATACGTTCTAATGTAATGATGTTATCGGCATCACATAATGTGTCGCCGGTTACGGCGGTCTTTAAGCCTACCGCAGCGCCTATGTCTCCGGCAAGCACTTCTTTTATTTCTTGACGGCTATTGGCATGCATTTGCAATAAACGACCAATGCGTTCTTTCTTGCGTTTTAAAGGATTATAAACAGAATCCCCAGATTGAAGCACGCCAGAGTAAACTCTGAAATAGGTTAAGGTGCCAACAAATGGGTCGGTGGCAATCTTAAAGGCCAGTGCGGCAAAAGGTTCTGTATCTGAAGGTGGACGCACTGCCGGTGTATTATCTTTGTCGTCCAACACCCCTGAAATGGGTGGCATATCATTAGGCGCAGGCATATATTCAATAACCGCATCTAATAGCGCTTGCACCCCTTTATTTTTAAAGGCTGTTCCACAAAGCATTAATACAATTTCATTGCGTATAGTGCGAATTCGCAGACCTTTTTTAATTTCTTCAATGGAAAGATCACCAGTTTCTAAATATTTTTCAGTAAACTCTTCTGAAGCTTCCGCTGCAGCTTCAACCATATTTTCACGCCATTTTTTGCATTCTTCTTGTAACTCAGCAGGAATTTCGTGAGCTTCATAAGTCATGCCTTTATCGTTTTCATTCCAATAAATCGCTTTCATACGTAGTAAATCTACAACGCCTTTGAAATTTTCTTCTGCACCAATGGGAACTTGAATAGGGATTGGGTTAGCGCCTAAGCGTGTTCTTATTTGTTCTACTACTCTATAAAAATTGGCTCCAGGTCTATCCATTTTATTGACAAAACCCATGCGTGGCACGCCGTATTTATTCGCTTGGCGCCAAACAGTTTCGGTTTGCGGTTCTACGCCACCAACTGAACAAAATACCGCCACCGCGCTATCCAGCACGCGTAATGAGCGTTCGACTTCAATGGTAAAATCTACGTGGCCCGGCGTATCGATGATATTGATTCGATGCTGCGGGAATTGCTTGTCCATCCCTTGCCAAAAACAGGTGGTTGCTGCAGAGGTAATGGTAATTCCGCGTTCTTGTTCTTGTGCCATCCAATCCATAACGGCTGTACCCTCGTGCACTTCACCAATCTTATGTGATACACCGGTGTAATAGAGTATACGCTCTGTAGTCGTAGTTTTTCCGGCGTCGATATGCGCCATGATGCCAATATTACGGTAGTGTTCTATGGGTGTTGTACGAGTCATAAATTTAACCTATGTGTCATGGCCTATCTGAACCAGGAACTGTAACTACTCTATCCCGAAGCACCGGCGGAAGCCCGTTTTTCACTTTGCGGACAGACTACCCACGCTCCCAGGCTAGATATTCACCTGATATTCAGAAGTTTTTTAAAGCAACATGAATACTTTACTTAATGGAATAATAGTTCGTGGAGATTTTCTCAAATGCAGAAAATCGCATACTGTATCATTGATAATTTAATAATCCATTACCAGCGATAGTGCGCAAATGCTTGGTTAGCTTTGGCCATACGATGCACATCTTCACGTTTTTTTACTGCACCTCCACGGCCGTGAATCGCATCATATATTTCATTTGCCAAACGCAAAACCATGGTTTTTTCATTCCTGCTTTTTGCAAAATCTACTAGCCAACGCATAGCTAACGCCATACGCCGTTGCGGACGAACCTCAACAGGAACTTGGTAGGTTGAACCACCAACGCGTCTTGATTTTACTTCAACAGTAGGACTGACATTTTCCAAGGCTTTTTCAAAGGCTTTAATTGCCGCTTGTTTAGCTTGTTGCGTCAATTTGTAACTGGTTTTGCCTTCACCACTACTACCACTGCCGCCTTCTTTACCACCCTCTTCATTGCTCTCGCGTTGTTGAACCCGTATCAATGCACCATACACAATTTTTTCAGCTGTGGACTTTTTCCCACTGCGCATGACGCTATTAATAAACTTGGTAATCAATTCGCTGCCAAATAATGGATCTGGCAAAATATATCTTTTAGGTGCGGCTTTTCTTCTTGACACAAATATTCCTCATTTAACGCTTATTTTTTAGGACGTTTTTCACCATATTTAGAACGACCCTGACGACGTCCTGAAACTCCAGCAGTATCCAAACTGCCACGTACAATGTGATAACGAACACCGGGTAAGTCTTTAACACGTCCGCCACGGATCAATACAACGGAGTGCTCTTGCAGATTATGTCCCTCACCACCAATATAAGCACTGACTTCATTACCATTGGTGAGACGTACGCGGGCGACTTTACGTAACGCCGAGTTTGGTTTTTTCGGGGTTGTTGTATATACACGGGTACATACTCCCCTTCTCTGGGGACATCGGTTTAATGCAGGCACGGTGCTTTTCTTGCGTTTTTGAACACGCGGTTCCTGCACTAACTGGCTTATTCTTGGCATTTTATAAATAACTCCAAAACAATTTCCGTCAGCCTCTGGCGCTGACTTTATGTGAAAGGCTTCTAAAGGACACCTCTAGAAATTGATCTTTTCGCTCAATACTGCGTTGGATTAGATTTTAAAATCCTCATTTATTCCCGTATAAACGCAGGTTTAAAATCTAATCCGCCTTGTCTTGAGCGAAAATCTCTAATTTCTAGAGGTGCCCTAAACAAAAGCGGGTATTCTTTCTTTGATTCTTAAAGTAAATACCTCAGGGCTTCTCATGAAGCTGAATTCTTTGATCTTGAAAGCCTATGCATTCAAATCAATGGAGGCGAGATTCTAAAAGAGGTTAAACAACGCTGTCAAGGTATGATCGTAAAGAATTGTGCTTTTTTTGAAATTCTTCTTACTTTTACCTGGAATTAGATTGTCATTAAGCCAATCTGTCATCCTGAGCAAAGCGAAGGATGACAGACTGGCTTAAATGATGGATGACAACCTAAAGACGGAGGTCAGTTATTTTTATTTACTCCTCTGGCTGTTGCTCTGATGGAGCTTTTAACGCTTGGCTTAAAGCTTCTTCCGCTTTGCTGTTGATGATTGCTGTATCCTCTATCTCTTCTAACTTAGGAGTGACGGTTGCATGTTTTTTCCGACGCCGTAAATGATAAATAAACCCCGTACCAGCCGGTATCAAACGTCCGACAATGACATTTTCTTTTAGGCCTCGCAACTCATCACGTTTTCCGCTGACAGAAGCTTCCGTTAGCACGCGAGTTGTTTCCTGGAAAGAAGCTGCCGAGAAGAATGACTCAGTAGCCAATGATGCCTTGGTAATACCCAGCAATACAGGTTCATATCTGGCTGGTAGCTGATTTTCTCCTTGTGCCAGTTGATTTTCAAGGACTAATTGGCTTCTTTCGACTTGCTCACCTTTGAGGAAATTAGTATCGCCTGTGTCAATGATTAGCACTTTGCGTAGCATTTGCCGCACTATAATTTCAATATGCTTATCATTAATTTTCACGCCCTGTAATCGATACACTTCTTGCACTTCGTCCACTATAAAATTGGCTAATGCATGTGACCCTAATAAGCGCAGAATATCATGGGGATCTGGCGGTCCATCGGCTATCACTTCACCTTTTTCAACGCTTTCACCTTCAAATACAGTAACGTGACGCCATTTAGGAATTAAGACTTCATACACCTCACCTTCAGCACCACTAATCATCAAGCGCCGCTTGTCTTTGGTCTCTTTTCCAAAGGCGATAATACCGGAAATTTCAGCTAAAATGGCTGCATCTTTAGGTTTACGTGCTTCAAACAAATCTGCAACTCGCGGTAAACCACCGGTGATATCACGCGTTTTACTGGTTTCTTGTGGAATACGTGCAATTACGTCGCCCACTCCAACTTCTGCGCCATCCTCTAGGGTCACAATAACGCCATGTGGCAAGAAATAACTCGCTGGGAGGTTAGTTCCATGCAAGCATAGGTCTTTGCCGGCTTTGTCGACTAACTTCACCATGGGACGCAGATCTTTTCCTCCTGGACCACGCTGCTTCAATCCAGTTACAACGAAACTGCTTAAACCCGTTACTTCATCAGTTTGGCGGTTCATGGTCACGCCATCAATTAAATCATGGAACTGAACGTATCCGGCAACTTCTGTAATGATAGGATGTGTATGCGGATCCCATTGGGCTATGACTTGACCTGCCTCAACTTCTGAACCCTCAGCAATATTAAGTACAGCACCATAAGGTACTTTATAACGCTCACGCTCCCGTCCACGACTATCTACTACAGAGAGTTCGCCTGAGCGGGAAACTGCAATTAGATGGCCGCTGGCATGGCGTACGGTCTTCATGTTATGCAGCTTGACTTGGCCTTTGGATTTCACTTGTACATTGTTGATAGCCATTGCTCTTGATGCTGCACCGCCAATGTGGAAGGTACGCATGGTTAACTGGGTACCGGGCTCACCAATTGATTGCGCAGCAATAACGCCGACAGCTTCGCCAATGTTGACAATATGTCCGCGCGCTAAATCACGACCATAGCACATTGCACAAATGCCATATTGTGCCTGACAGGTAATACCTGAACGTACACTGACACGATCCACATTACATTCATCGAGCACTGCAACTAAACGTTCATCCAAGAGGGTGTTTCTGGGGATCACAATTTCATTAGTTTCAGGATTATAAACATCTTCTGCTAACACACGTCCTAATACACGATCGCGTAATGGCTCTACTACATCACCTCCTTCAATATGTGCAGCAACGATGAGACCATCTTCTGTGCCGCAATCATCTTCACTGACAACCACATCTTGCGCCACATCAACCAAACGCCGCGTGAGATAACCTGAGTTTGCGGTTTTTAATGCCGTATCTGCTAGACCTTTACGTGCGCCGTGAGTAGAAATAAAGTACTGAAGTACGTTCAAGCCTTCACGGAAGTTAGCAGTGATAGGTGTCTCAATGATCGAGCCGTCTGGTTTCACCATTAAGCCGCGCATACCGGCTAATTGTCGAATCTGTGCCGCTGAACCTCTCGCACCTGAGTCTGCCATCATGAAAATTGAATTAAATGAAGGCTGACGTACGGTCTTGCCTTGTGAATCGGTCACTAGATCTGTGGATATTTTTTCCATCATAGCCTTGGCTACCTGATCGTTGGTATGTGACCAGATATCCACTACTTTATTCTTGCGTTCACCTTGCGTCACCAAACCGGAAGCAAATTGTGATTCAATTTCTCGCACTTCTTCTTCAGCTTTAGCAATAATGTCATATTTATTATCAGGAATAACCAGATCATCTATTCCTACAGATACGCCAGATAAGGTAGCAAAACGAAATCCGGTGTACATCAGTTGATCTGCGAAAATCACCGTGGCTTTTAAACCTAGCTCTCGATAACAAATATTCAGCAGCCTGGAAACTGCTTTCTTGGTCATCGCTTGATTAACTAGTTCAAAAGCAATTCCTTCAGGTACAATTTCCCATACCAGTGCTCGACCTACGGTGGTATCAAATAGTTTTACCTCTTCTGCTCTCTGCCCTTCACTGTCAAAAGTTACTTGCTTTAAACGAACTTTAATTTTGGCCTGTAAATCTACTGAGTGATTGGCAAAGGCACGATGTACTTCGGCAGAGTTAGCAAAAACCATACCTTCGCCTTTCGCATTCATGCGATCGCGTGTCGCATAGTACAATCCCAACACCACGTCTTGGGTAGGAACAATGATGGGATCACCGTTCGCTGGAGAAAGAATGTTATTGGTAGACATCATTAACGAGCGCGCTTCTAATTGCGCCTCTAATGTCAGAGGGACGTGAACTGCCATCTGGTCACCGTCAAAATCCGCATTATAGGCTGTACATACCAATGGATGCAGCTGGATGGCCTTGCCTTCAATCAACACGGGCTCAAACGCCTGTATACCCAGACGGTGTAATGTAGGCGCACGGTTTAGCAATACCGGATGTTCACGGATCACTTCTTCTAATATATCCCATACCTCAGGCGATTCATTATCCACCATTTTTTTAGCGGCCTTGATGGTAGTGGCTAATCCACGACGCTGTAATTTGCTAAAAATGTAAGGCTTAAATAATTCGAGCGCCATTTTTTTGGGTAATCCGCATTGATGCAGGCGTAGTGTCGGTCCAACTACAATCACCGAACGACCTGAGTAGTCTACGCGTTTACCCAATAAATTTTGACGAAAACGCCCTTGTTTACCTTTAATCATATCGGCTAAAGATTTCAAAGGTCGTCTGTTAGCGCCGGTAATTGCACGACCGCGGCGACCGTTATCTAATAAAGCATCTACTGCTTCTTGCAGCATACGCTTTTCATTACGAACAATAATGTCAGGTGCATTCAAATCTAATAAACGTTTTAGACGATTATTACGGTTAATCACACGACGATAGAGATCATTCAGGTCAGAAGTTGCAAAACGACCGCCGTCTAATGGTACCAATGGACGTAAGTCAGGTGGCAGTACAGGAAGTACATTGAGTATCATCCACTCTGGTTTATTGCCTGAAGCCAAAAAAGCTTCCATAACTTTAAGACGTTTGGTCAATTTTTTAAGACGCGTCTCAGAAGTAGTTCCAGGAATTTCTTCGCGAAGATTAGCCACTTCATTTTCCAATTGCAGCGCGTTTAATAGACGCTGTATGGCTTCGGCACCCATTAATGCTTCAAATTCATCACCATATTCTTCCACTGCATCCAGATAAGCTTCTTCAGAGAGTAATTGACCAGCCTTTAACGGAGTCATGCCAGGCTCTACAACAACGAAGGCTTCAAAATAGAGAATACGTTCAATATCGCGCAAGGTCATGTCCAACAATAATCCAATACGCGATGGCAGGGATTTTAAATACCAAATATGTGCCACAGGACAGGCCAACTCAATATGTCCCATACGGTCACGACGCACTTTGGCTAGTGTGACTTCCACACCACATTTTTCGCAAATAACACCGCGATGCTTGAGACGTTTATATTTTCCGCATAAGCATTCGTAATCTTTAACTGGACCAAAAATTTTCGCGCAGAATAAACCATCACGTTCCGGTTTGAAGGTGCGATAATTGATAGTTTCAGGTTTTTTTACTTCTCCATACGACCAGGAGCGAATCATATCGGGAGAAGCGAGCCCAATACGAATAGCATCAAATTCTTCAACATGCTCTTTACGGATAAAACTGACTAAATCTTGCAAAGCAGCCAATGTGGTTCTCCTGTGAAAATAGTAGGAATAGATAATTTTTTGAAGTACTCACTCTCTAACTTAATCCTTCTCCCCTTGTGGGAGAAGGTGCCCGAAGGGCGGATGAGGGATGAGCTTCGGTCATACTCAATTCAAGCCAACTCAAACTTACCCCTCATCCGACCTATCGGGCACCTTCTCCCACAAGGGGAGAAGGATTTTCTATAGCTACTTAAGAGGGGTGAATGGTTACATTACTCGTGATCAAGCTCCATATTGATACCTAATGAACGAATTTCCTTCACTAGCACATTAAATGATTCGGGCATACCAGCTTCCATACGGTGATCGCCATCGACAATATTTTTATACATTTTGGTACGACCGCCCACGTCGTCGGATTTGACCGTTAGCATTTCTTGTAATGTATAAGAAGCACCATAAGCTTCTAGTGCCCATACTTCCATTTCTCCAAAACGCTGTCCGCCAAATTGTGCTTTACCGCCTAAAGGTTGCTGAGTTACTAAACTATATGAGCCGGTAGAACGTGCATGCATTTTATCATCAACCAGATGGTTTAGTTTTAACATGTACATGTAACCCACGGTAACCTGCCGATCAAAAGCATCACCAGTTCGGCCATCATAGAGTGTAGTCTGACCCGAGTCGGGTAAATCTGCCAAACGCAGCATTTCTTTAATTTCAGCTTCAGTAGCACCATCAAAAACTGGAGTCGCCATCGGCACGCCTTCACGCAAATTGGCAGCCAATGCAGTTATCTCTTTATCCGAGAAAGAACTAAAGTCGTATTTTTGATTAGAACCTTTGCTATAAATTTGATTGAAGAATTCAGCTATTTCAGCAGTCTTTCTATGCTGATCTAACATTTCGCCCACTTTTTTGCCAAGGCCTTTAGCCGCCCATCCCAAGTGACACTCCAAAACCTGCCCAACGTTCATACGTGAGGGCACACCTAAGGGGTTAAGGACGATGTCAACCGGAGTGCCATCGGCCATGTAAGGCATATCTTCCACAGGAACAATAGTTGAAATCACACCTTTGTTACCATGACGGCCAGCCATCTTATCGCCGGGTTGCACTTTACGTTTCACTGCCAGATAGACTTTGACAATTTTGATTACACCAGGTTGCAGGTCATCTCCCTGAATCAATTTCTTACGTTTAGCATCCAGTTCAGAGTCATGATCTTTACGAAGTTGTTTTAACTGTTCGGCTAAAGCTTCTAAAAGCTCAGCACCTGCTTCTTCCTTCAGATGAATATCAAACCATTTTTCTCTAGGGATTTCCTGAAGATAGGTTTTAGCAATTTTTTGACCCGCTTTAAGGCCGGAAGGTCCACGCTGGGCAGTTTTATTCACCAATAGTTTTTCAACGCGTAGATACAAAGCATCTTCACGGATACGCAATTCGTCATCTAAGTCTTTCTTTATTTTATCAATTTCAGCTTTTTCAATTTCTAAAGCCCGCGCATCTTTTTTCACACCATCCCGTGTGAATATCTGCACATCAATCACTGTACCGTTAGAACCAGGTGGTACACGCAAAGAAGTGTCTTTAACATCAGAAGCTTTCTCACCAAAAATTGCCCTTAACAATTTTTCTTCAGGCGTCAGCTGGGTTTCACCTTTGGGAGTTACTTTTCCAACTAAAATATCACCCATACCCACTTCAGCGCCAATATAAACAATGCCGCATTTATCCAGTTTGGAAAGTGCACTTTCCCCTACATTGGGAATATCTGCGGTAATTTCTTCAGCACCCAGTTTGGTGTCACGTGCCACACAAGTGAGCTCTTGAATGTGGATAGTTGTAAAGCGGTCTTCTTCCACTAATCTTTCTGAGATTAAAATAGAGTCTTCAAAGTTATAACCATTCCACGGCATAAACGCTACTAACAGATTCTGTCCTAATGCCAGCTCACCTAAATCAGTCGACGGGCCATCTGCCAATACATCACCGACATTCACTTCGTCACCTACTTCTACCAAAGGACGTTGGTTAATGCAGGTATTTTTATTTGAGCGAGTAAACTTCGTCAGAGAATAAATATCAACACCAGATTCATCAGCACCTTTTTCATCTTCATGTACCCGTACGACAATACGAGTCGCATCAACGAAATCAACTGTTCCTCGGCGTTTGGCTACGATCGTCACCCCCGAATCAGTAGCTACTACACGTTCAATACCAGTTCCAACTAAAGGCTTTTCCGTGCGTAAGTTCGGCACGGCTTGACGTTGCATGTTTGATCCCATCAAAGCACGGTTAGCATCATCATGTTCCAGAAATGGAATTAAGGCCGCTGCTACCGATACAATCTGCGAGGGTGAAACATCCATATAGTTGACTTTATCTGGCGTGGTAAATGTAGATTCACTTTTATAACGGCAAGTGACTAATTCATCATTTAAACGGCCTTCTGCATCTACTGTCGTGTTTGCCTGAGCAATGTAAAATTGTCCTTCATCAATCGCAGATAGGTAATCAATTTCTCCCGTCAAACGACCTTCTACAACCTTGCGGTATGGGCTTTCTAAAAAGCCATATTCATTAGTTCTGGCAAAGACAGCTAAGGAGTTAATCAAACCAATATTGGGTCCTTCAGGCGTTTCAATGGGGCAGACGCGTCCGTAATGGGTAGGATGTACGTCACGCACTTCAAAACTTGCACGCTCACGTGTCAAACCACCCGGGCCTAAAGCTGAAACACGGCGTTTATGCGTGACTTCAGATAATGGATTATCTTGATCCATAAACTGTGACAATTGGCTAGAGCCAAAAAATTCTTTGATCGTTGCAGAAATTGGCTTAGCGTTGATTAAATCTTGCGGCATTAGGTTTTCGACATCAGCTAGGCTCAAACGATCTTTAACTGCTCTTTCTACACGGACTAAACCGACACGAAATTGATTTTCGGTCATTTCACCGACACTACGCACACGTCGGTTGCCTAAGTGATCGATATCATCAACTTCACCACGGCCATCACGAATATCAATCATCACTTTAATGACATCGACAATATCTTCTTTAGATAATGTACCTGGTCCAACCAGATCGGAACGCCCCACACGACGATTGAACTTCATTCGGCCAACTGCGGATAAATCATAACGATCTAAAGTAAAAAATAAATTCTGGAATAGGTTTTCTGCGGCTTCTTTAGTCGGTGGCTCACCAGGACGCATCATGCGGTAAATTTCAACTAATGCTTCAAGCTGACTGTTTGCCGTATCAATTTTTAAGGTATCGGAGATGTAAGCACCGCGATCTAAATCATTGGTAAATAATGTCTTAAAGGTAGAAACACCAGATTTTTTAAGGGTATTAATTAATTCAGGTGTAATTTCCGAATTAGCATCAGCCAAAATTTCACCGGTATTTACGTCGATAATAGGCTCGCCGACAATTTTTCCATAAATATAATCTTGTGGCACAACTAATTCTTTGATATTGGCTTTTTCAATCATACGAATATGACGCATGGAAATACGTCGATCTTTTTCCACAAGCACTTTACCATCTTTGCCATTGATATCTGCAAAAGCAATTTCTCCGCGTAGACGCTGAGGTACCAACTCCAACACGATTTCATCATTGCGCATATGAAATGTATTCATTTCAAAGAAGGTTCGCAGTATTTCTTCGGTGTTATATCCGAGTGCGCGCAATAAAATAGTCACGGGCAATTTGCGACGACGGTCGATACGTACAAATAAACAATCCTTAGGATCAAACTCAAAATCCAGCCAGGAACCGCGATAAGGAATAATTCGTGCCGAATAAAGTAACTTACCTGAAGAGTGAGTTTTACCTTTATCATGTTCAAAGAACACGCCAGGGGATCGATGCAATTGTGAAACCACGACCCTTTCAGTACCATTGATAACAAAACTGCCCGTTTCAGTCATGAGTGGTATTTCACCCATGTAAACTTCTTGCTCACGGATGTCTTTTACGGTTTGTCCTTTGGCGGATTCTTTATCATAAATTACCAAACGCAACTTAACACGTAATGGAACCGCGAAGGTCAATCCTCGTGATTTACATTCTTTGACGTCAAAAGCCGGTTCACCAAGGCTATAATTAAAATATTCCAGCGCCGCATTCCCAGAATAACTGGTTATTGGAAATACAGATTTAAATGCCGCATGCAAGCCGGTATCTGTCCTTGCGTCAACCGCTACTTCTTCTTGCAAAAAAGCTTTATATGAGTCCAATTGCAAACTTAATAAATAAGGATTATCCATTGCTCTTGGACTTTTACCAAATCCCTTACGAATGCGTCTTTTTTCTGTATTTGAAAAAGTCTGACTAGAATGACCTGTCATAGTGTAAGCCATTAGCTCGCCTCACCTGATGAAGATAACTGACTTCGTTCTTCAGAATAAAAATTCTGAAGTCGACCTAAGCGCCCCCTAATTCAAGGGCAGGAATCGTAAAAACTGTAACCATTCAGCACAGGTAGGGCAATCTTGGAAAAATCTGACCATTTTGTGCTATTTGAATAATTACAAAAAACTTATAGACAGCACAGGCGAGCTTGTACCTCGCCTATACTGCCTAGAAAAAAACAACTGCTAATTTGCCGCTTACTTAACTTCAACTTGAGCGCCGGCTTCTTCCAGTTTCTTCTTAATTTCATCAGCTTCAGCTTTAGGAATACCCTCTTTAACAGGTGCAGGTGCTGCAGCAACACCTTCTACTAAATCTTTAGCTTCTTTGAGACCAAGACCGGTAATGGCACGAATCACTTTGATCACTTCGATCTTATTAGCACCAAATCCTTTCATGATGACATCAAATTCAGTTTTTTCTTCAGTTGCTACCGCAGCTGCTGCAACGGGTGCAGCTGCAACAGCAGTAGCTGCTGCTGAAACACCAAACTCATCCTCGATCGCTTTTACTAAATCGACAACTTCTTTCACTGTCATGCTTTTAATTGTCTCTAATACTTGAGAAATAGACATTTTTTTCTCCTGTTGTTTAATCATTTTATATAAAAGTTAAGCTGCTTGTTTTTTTTCAGCAACTGCTGCTAAAACACGTGCAACTCGTGCATAAGGTTCTGCTAAAGTGCGCGCCAGCTTGGTCACTGGAGCATTGAGCACAGCCATCAATGTAGCAATGGCTTGTTCGCGAGTGGGTAAATTCGCTACCGCTTCCAGTTCAGACCCAGAAAGTAAAGTACTGCCAAAAGACAGTGCCTTAACTTCTAGCAGTTTGTTATCTTTTGCAAAATCACGTACCAGTCGTGCCGCATCCCCCGGGTCTTTCAGGGAAAACAACAATATCATGGGACCCACTAACGCTTCTTGCAAACAGGCAAAACTTGTATCCTGCACTGCTTTTCGCGCTAAGGTATTACGCACCACACGCAAGTACACACCTACCTGCCGAGCTTTTGAGCGTAATTCAGTCATTTGTGCAACTGTCAAACCTCGATAACTGGCGACAATAGCAAAACTGGCCTCACCCACTACTTTGCTGACTTCTGTGACTATTATTTTTTTATCTTCTAGCTTAAGCGCCATCGGACAACCCTCAGTTTTCACAACTTAAATAGTGCTAACTCCCAAGAAAAACCTGTGAGGTATCACCGTCTGCGCAGGTCTCATACTACAAGTTATGCTCAAACAAGCACCTGCGGTCTTCGACGGATCAGCTAATGACATCTTGAATGGATGATATTAGCTAATACCGCGAACTCTATGTCTGTCTCGTCTGGAACGGTTTGGACAAACATTAAAACTTAGTAACTATTCACTCACTCCCAACACAATCCTTAACCTTCCAGCGAGGTCTGATCTATCACCAATCCGGGCCCCATTGTTGAGGAAACTGTAATTTTTTTCAAAAATACCCCTTTAGCGGAAGCAGGACGTGCCTTCTTCAAATCGGTCAATAATACTTTTAAATTTTCTATTAATGCTGGGGTTTCAAAACTGATATTTCCGAGTGTGCAGTGGATAATGCCACCTTTCTCAGTGCGGTAACGAACTTGTCCAGATTTTGCATTTTTTACCGCAGTAGCCACATCAGCGGTCACAGTGCCTACTTTTGGATTTGGCATCAAACCACGTGGACCTAAGACCTGACCCAATTGACCCACAATTCGCATCGCATCTGGCGTCGCAATCACCACATCGAAATCCAGATCTCCACCTTTAACTGCTTCAGCTAAGTCTTCGAAACCCACACGATCCGCTCCAGCAGCTTTAGCAGCTTCAGCATTTTGACCTTGGGCAAATACCGCAACTTTTACCGTACGACCAGTGCCATTAGGTAAAACAGTAGCACCACGTACTACTTGATCTGAAATACGAGGATCTACCCCAAGATTCACACTCACATCAATGCTTTCTTTAAATTTAACTTTTGAAACTGTCTTCAATAAATCGAAAGCTTCGTTAATGTTATATAATTTGCCCAATGTAACGGCTTCATTAATAGCTTTTTGGCGCTTGGATATTTTCATTCGACATTTCCTTCTACATCAATGCCCATGCTGCGTGCAGTGCCAGCAATGGTACGTATGGCGGCTTTTAAATCAGCTGCGGTTAAATCAGGTTGCTTCACTTTTGCTATTTCTTCTAATTGAGCGACTGTCACTTTACCCACTTTAGCTGTATGGGGTGTTGCGCTGCCACTTTGGATACCAGCTGCTTTCTTTAATAGAATGGAAGCTGGAGGAGTTTTAGTTATGAACGTAAAGCTGCGATCACTATAAACTGTTATCACTACGGGAATAGGAAGACCCGCTTCCAAGCTTTGTGTCTTAGCATTGAATGCCTTACAAAATTCCATAATGTTGACACCCTGCTGACCTAATGCAGGACCAACTGGGGGACTAGGATTAGCCTGACCTGCTTTTACTTGTAATTTAATGTAGGCCTGAATTTTCTTTGCCATTTTTTACTCCGTAATTTAATACTTTATGCTCACCTTCTCATTTTATGGAAGAAGGAGTATATAGTTAGCCTAAGTCTTTTCCACCTGTCCAAACTCCAATTCAACCGGAGTAGAACGACCAAATATCAGCACAGATACACGCAATCTATTCTTTTCATAATTTACGTCTTCAACTACCCCATTGAAATCTGCAAACGGACCTTCAATAACTCGCACCACTTCCCCTGGCTCAAATAGAATTTTCGGCCTCGGTTTATTAGCGCCTTCCTGAACTCTTCTTAATATGGAATTGGCTTGACTAGCTGGAATAGGTGCTGGATTCTTGCCGCCAATAAATCCAATCACACCAGGAATTTCTTTGATAAAATGCCAAGTTTGAGCATCCATAATCATTTCAACCCAAACATACCCCGGAAAAAATTTGCGCTCTGTTTTGCGTTTTTGCCCAGATCGCATTTCAACAACTTCCTCTGTTGGAACGACAATTTCTCCAAATTTATCTTCTAGATGCTGGGAGCGCATACGATCCTGCAAGCGCAACACGACAGCGTTTTCCTCTCCTGTGCGGGTATGAACTACATACCACTGTTTGGTCGAACTGGATTCAAGATCACTCATGTTTAACCTCTATAACTATTCAGCCCAGCATAACGTAAGCGGTTCAGCATAGACCGAACGGTTACAACATAAAAATTGCCTTTGTTTCTGGGATACTTATAACGCAATGGGGAATGTTAAAGGGAACGACGTTAACAGATATAAGCACATACTGTCCAGTAGAATGCGCCCTTTCTGCAATTCCCACTAAGATCCGTAAGAATTATTCCCTTTTTATCCTGTAAGCCGACTTACAATAGCTAACAACGCAGAATCTATACCCCATAAAATCAAAGCCATAATTACGACCATGCCTACGATAATCATGGTGGTCTGGACTGTCTCCTGCCGCGTAGGCCATACTACTTTACGCAATTCATTACGTGCATCTTTGGAAAAAGCCCATACGCGCCGACCACCGGCGGTTTGTGAAGCGATAGCAAGAGCGACGCATGCTAATATGATCCAACCTGCCAATCGGATAGGCCAATCAATGTCACTGTAATAATAATTAGCCCACACGCCAGCGATAACTAAAGCGACTACTAATATCCACTTTAGACTATCCCAGCTGGAGCTCGATGCTGTTTTATCAGATTTTTTCATGCATATCTGCCGATTCGTATCCAATAGGTTCATCTAGAGTAGATGATAGACGCTGGCTGAGAATTGCTGCTTATTATTTAAAATTCTAACCATACCAAATAGTTGGCAGGCCAGGAGGGTCTCGAACCCCCAACCTGCGGTTTTGGAGACCGCTGCTCTACCAATTGAGCTACTGACCTACATTTTTCAGGATAAAAACACCTTAGCCTCTTCTCCCATGAAAAGAGGCTCCTACTTATATCAGAGGATTTTTATTCAAGTACCCTGGCGACTACCCCTGCACCCACTGTACGGCCACCTTCGCGAATCGCGAATTTTAAACCTTTTTCCATCGCAATTGGAGCAATTAAGGTAATCGTCATCTGGATATTATCTCCAGGCATCACCATCTCTACACCTTCTGGCAACTGCACTTCG
>DASZWJ010000037.1 GCA_035546635.1 Gammaproteobacteria bacterium | reverse complement strand
ATTCGGGACATAGTGGCTACCAGATGAGGTGACCGGACTAAATCACATTTAGTCTTAAAAATGCTTGAGCGTAGTGCGGTGAAAGTCGCATGCTGCGTTCTTAGAGGAGCCAGCAGCAGTAATGCGACTGGCTTACTCGATGCTTCGCACCAGCTCGCGCCCTTCGGGACGTGTGGACAAACCCTGAATACCGAAAAGATGTTATTCAGAGTTTGACCACACTCACGAGCTTATCGCCCACATACCCACAGGCACAATAACAACTATTTGTTAATTAATTTTTTAAAGACTAGAGTCTCCTAAAAATTTCTTAGGCAGTGGTCTAGACAAGGGGGTCACTTAAGGGTTGCTGACCAACAATTGTGAATTACCATTATCAAAGATCTTAAACCAACAGAAATAAGCGATTGGTGTATTATTAAAAAGTGTTTGACATATATTAGCGATATCAGTTGTTGAAACCAATGAAAAATGATTTTCAGGAAGTATAATTTTGTTCATAATAATTTTTTCATGATCGATAAATCACCTATTTTTGTTAGAGCATTATAGTCGACAAATGATTCAAGTAGCCATTAAATATCTAGTCGAACTTTAGCAACAAAATAAAATTTACATCTACTTTTGAATGGAATAATAAAGTTTTTCCAAAGCATCCATAGCTGTAATAAATTTTTTATAAACAGTTTTTGACTTATTATAATCATGAGCCTTTAAGATGATTTCCAAATTGCGTGTCGCCTGCAACATATCAGGAGTATTCGTATAGCATAAGCCGCCATGCAATTTATGAACTTGATGGGTCAACTTTTCCCAATCACGAGCATTATAAGATATTTCAATTTCTGCACGCACCTCCGGCAATGAGGCCATAAGTTCAATGATTATTTCCCATGCAAGTTTGTAGCTTGCTTCTGATTTTTTCAAAGAAATAATTTCTAGGCCACTTTCTCCTATTTCTGAAGCAGCAACATTTTGAGTTTTTTGCATCGCTGTTATCTCTTTAATAATTATTGCATTAACAAAGCAATTAACCAGCATTTCAACCTAATCGCGAAATAAACTGATTAAAAAATTCTTCTTCCATGATAATTATAAATCAATAAAATTACAAAAACGACAGTTTTATATTTACAATAAAGTGCCCATTTGAGTAAATGCATTACTCATAATATTATTTTTATCCATTACAGTTGATTATCCCAATCCACCCAAGCGCAATCACCTACCCCCATTCCTAGCCTTTCTGATACTGAATTCCTGGAAATTGACGAAAAATTACCCAAAGAGTTCTACTGACCGTTTTTTCTACTATCTGAATTACAAATTAGTAATAAGACAATTAGTAATAAGAAAAATTGTCGCTCACCTAATACTGTGTTAAAATTTTATATGAAATTAGCTTTAGATTTTATGTAAAGAATTACAAACAGCATCCTAATGGGCCGTAGCAACATACTACGTATAATAAGGTAGAGCTCAACCCTGTCCTTATCTATCGTTTTATGGAAAAAGCGGAGTGTAAATGGATTTTAGAAAGGAGAGAAACAATAATCTTTAAAATTTAGAGTTTAAATATGAAACCTGAGACTGATAGTCAAACATCCGCAAATGAACTAATTGCTTGGATACGTAACTATGCTTTTTTGCATATCGATTCACGCCTTGCCAATGAACGCCGCTGTTTTCCTCCTCATATTTTTCTGGATTTGGGAAATAAAGGTTTTTTTGGAATGCATATATCGCATAAATATGGTGGACTGGGTTTAAAAACTCAAGATATTTTGCGTGTAATGCAGCAGGTTGCAGCAATTGATCTAACACTGGCCACTGTTCTGGCTGAAAGTATACAAGCTGCCCACACTATTGAAAAATATGCTCCAAAAAACTTACAGCTTAAATACCTACCACAATTAGCCTCGGGACGCATTTTAATTTCTGGCGCGATGACTGAACCTGCGGCAGGCTCTAATCCCCGCGCAATGCAAGCAACAGCTACCCCCAATGGTCAAAATAGTTGGCTGATAAATGGTCATAAGCGCTGGGTAGGTTTATCGCCATCAGCTAGCGCGATCGCTGTGTATGTTAACCAAGTGGATACTCAAAATAAGTGGTTGGGGATGAGTGCATTTCTTATTCCTAGAGAAACGCAGGGATTACATATAGGATTGGATTCCCCCACCATGGGAGTTCGAGGTTTTGCTAAAAATGCGGTTCATCTACAAAATGCTCAAGTAACTTCTGAACAATTACTTGGGAGCCAAGGAGAAGGCATGGAAATTGCCCAGGATAATATGATGTACACACGCCTATGTCTGGCCGCCGCAAATGTAGGCGTCCTAAAACGTTGTGCGCAATTGATGTTTCGTTATGCAGAACAACGAAATATTGCCACAGGACAGCTATTAGAAAATCCCGTTACCTTGGTTCGTTTGAGTGAATTAACAACTCTAACCAATGCAATTGAAAATTTAATTCAAATAACCGCTGAGCTATATGATGTGGACTCAACTCAAGTGCCCGAAGAAGCGTTTGTAGTTTCTAAAGTACTAGCCTCAGAATACCTCGGATGGGCAGCTGATATATTAATTCAAACATTAGGCGCTAGGGGCTATGAAGAAAATAACATAGCTTCGCAAATTTTTCGTGATGCACGTACATTTAGAATATTTGAAGGTCCGACTGAAGCGTTAAATATGTATATTGGCTCAAAAATACTTACGCCCAATCTTTCATTGGAACATTTTTTTGACCAACACTTAAGACAAAAGAATCTTTTTGATGAAATAAAACTTGCTATTCAGCAAGCACAACAGCATGTTCAACTACATAAATTAAAATTATTTACTAAGCCGCTTGCTGCAGATTACTGGTTACAAGCTTTAGCCGGCGAAATTGTTTCTTATGGCTTATTGCTTGGTGCTACGGCTTATAAGCTAGAAAAAAACCATTCAACCGAAAGCAAAAGAGCATTTGAATGGGTGCAAAATAAATTTAATGAAGCCATTCAAAAAGCAAAACGGATTTCTCCGGCTGAAGCAAGTTTACTTTCATCCTGTGAACTTAAAAATTTAATTACAAATTATGTCGAAACAATAGGCGATATAGACCAATCCCGCATACTTGATGATACTTCTCTCGACGAATTATTAAAATGTGAATCTAAAAATATTACCCTGTCTTTTCCAGATTCTACTTCAAGTCTTTTAAATAAATCTAATGCCAAAATAGAAGGAAATGAACAAAAACTGAATTTGCCAAATTCAAACATTAAACAACAAATACTAACATCATCGAAATCTAAAAGAAAAAACCACTTCAATTTATGTATTCATGAGTTATTTGAAAACCAGGCAATCCACACACCCGATGCAATAGCAACAATCTGTTACAATAGACAGCTAACCTACAAGGAGCTTAATAATCAAGCCAATCAGTTAGCACATTATTTGCGAAGAAAAGGCATTGGCCCCAACAAATTAGTAGCTATTTATATGGAACGTTCCTTAGAGCTAGTTGTGGGATTATTAGGAATATTAAAGGCCGGAGGAGCCTATCTACCATTAGATTATAATTATCCTCTTAAACGTTTACGATTTATGTTTGAGGACTCAAAAGCTGAAATTATTTTAACCCAAAAGAAATTAATGCAAGATTTACCCTTTGCATGCAAAGAAGCCATTCCATTAGATGATGCAGCTGATTTACTTTCTCAAGAACTAATTACTAATCCAATTAAAAATAATAAACCTTCTGATCTAGTATATGTCATTTATACTTCAGGTTCGACCGGAAAACCCAAAGGAGTCATGCAAACACATAAATCTCTAGTAAATTTACTTTCCTGGCATATGAGGCAAATACCTGGAAAACATAGTATCCTACAATTTACCAGCCTAAGTTTTGATATGAGTTTCATGGAAATATTTTCTGCTCTTTGTTCAGGAGGAAATTCGATACTAATCTCGGAAAAAGATCGCACGGATTTATTTAGCTTAAGCAGCATTATCAAAGAATATTCAGTGGAACACTTAATAACTTCTGTGGCCTTTCTCAAAAAAATGTCCGAAGTTAACCCTAAACCAGAATATTTTAAAACCCTGAAAGAAATAATTACTGCTGGAGAACAATTAGTAATAACTCCTGAAATGACAGCTTTTTTTAAACAACTACCTAAATGTAGATTAAGAAACTACTACGGCCCCTCAGAAACTCATGTTGTTACCGCTTGGGAACTACCCAAGGATCCCGACACCTGGCCCATTTATCCTCATATTGGCAAACCTATTGCTAATTCGGACATTTTTATATTGGACAATAATAAGCAATTAGTTCCTATTGATGTGGTGGGTGAAATATATATAGGTGGCCTCGGTTTGGGGAAAGGATATATTAATGATAACAATTTAACTGAGAAAAAGTTTATTCAAAATCCTTTCAGTGATAACCCGGAAGATAAATTATACCGCACCGGCGATTTAGGTAAGTATTTACCTGATGGCAATATTGCTTTTTTAGGTAGAATAGACGATCAAGTAAAAGTTCATGGCTTTAGAATCGAACTTCAAGAAATAGAATCACAGCTTATTCAGTGTCCTTTAATTAAAGAAGCCGTAATTACTATAAAAGAAAACCCCTTTTCAGATAAACAATTAATTGCTTTTATTATTCCAAAAGAAAAACATCCTGGAGAAAGTTTTATTGAGGACATTCGTCATTATTTAAGAGACCATTTACCTACGTATATGATCCCCTCGTTATTTCATGTTTTAGAAAACATACCCTTAACCCCTAGTGGAAAAGTTGATCGTCAATCTTTATTAAAAACTGAAAAAATATTAACTTTTTCTTCTAATAAGCTCGTAGAACCTGAAACAAAAACCGAAAAGACATTAGTCAATATTTTACAGAATTTTTTTAATACACCTATTGGGGTCAACCATAGCATTATATCAATCGGCGGTAATTCGTTATTGGCAATGCAAATTGTGTCTAAATTGCACGATGTATTTTCTGTTGAAATACCACCATACAGTTTGTTATCCGATCCCTCAATTGCAATGATCGCCCAACGCATTGACAATTTAATCGCCCTAAAACATTAATTTTTAAAAGAATATATGCAAAAAAGTATTCCACAAATTAATTGTCCCAGCATTTATGAACAAGTTCTACAATATTCGGATAATTTGATTATTATTCTCTCTGAAGATTTACATATTATCGACATTAACCCTACAGCCTTAAAAACTTTTCACTGGAAGAAAAATCAGATACTAAACAAAAGCATAGCGTCCCTTTGCAAAAAAGGAGGTATTAATCCATTTATTAAATCTTATCCAATTAAGGCCATTAAAAAAATGATTCAAGTTATATCTGATGGAAAAAAACTTCAGATGTGCTGGCATATAATTCCGATTGAGGAATCTTTCGATCAGAAAAAGCAATTACTATTAATTGGCAAACAAGCAGCCGATTTTAGCCAAAAAGAATTTGAAGCGATGCAACTTGATAATATAATAAGATACACTCCTCATCTTTTCTATTGGAAGGATAAAAATAGTATTTATCAAGGATGTAATGATGAATTTGCAAAATTAGCCGGCTTAAAATCTAGACATGACGTAGTTGGGAAGAGTGATTCTGAACTTATATGGAAAGACCGTGCAAGTCTGTATACAAAAATTGACCAAGAGGTGCTAAATACTAAAAAACCACAACTCAATATTGAAGAAGAAATTGTTGTTTCTGGAAACAAAATTATAACAGCCATATCAAATAAAGTTCCTTTATTTGATAATAATAAACGGGTTATTGGTGTGCTAGGAATTACTACAGATATTACTGCACGAAAAGAAATGGAAGAAGCATTACAAGTTGCTAAAGAAAAAGCAGAAGCTGCCAATATCGCAAAAACACAATTTTTAGCTAACATCAGTCATGATATTCGCACACCATTAGTTGGAATTCAAGGCATTGCTATGCTTTTGGCCAAAACTTTACCAGAAAAAATGAAAGCAGAAGCCAACTCTATAGTCCATGCGAGTAGTGATTTACTTAATTTGCTCAATGAAGTTATTAGTTTAGCGCAATTAGAAACCGGTAAGGTTCGCCAACAACTCGTTGCTTTTAATTTGAAAAAACTATTCTCTAACATTGTTACTACATTTCAACCTTCAATTAAAAAGAAAGGATTGAAAATTGATCTCAATTACTCTGATGATCTCCCGACTTTGTTTAAAGGCAATCGTATGTATCTCAATAGAATTATTCTTAATCTCGTTAGCAATGCTTTGAAGTTTACACAAAAAGGCTATATTAGAATTAATATTGAACCAGACAAATTAAATAAACCTTCAAATTCAAAAAAGAGAGCTATTAAATTTAGTGTCATTGATACTGGGATAGGAATACCTAAAAAATACCAACAATATATTTTTGAAAGCTTCACACGTTTAAATCCTTCATATGAGGGAGTTTATAAAGGAAGCGGCTTGGGTTTGCATATAACAAAACAATTTGTAGAACAATTAGGTGGAATTATTGACGTAGACAGTGAGCCTGGCCAAGGTTCCACATTTACTGTCCATGTTAAATTAGACGCTATCGATAAATTAACTGAACAAGAACTTATTGCCGAAAATGAATTTACTGAAAAATTATTAGAAGAATCAATCGTTGAAAATGTACTTGTTGAACCTCAGCAACTCGAAATTAAACAAACTCTGATACAGAAAAATGCAGATGTTCACGGTCTTTTAGTCGAAGATAATCCACTGATTCAAAAGGTTTCTGCTTTAACCTTAAATGAAATTGGCTGTTTTGTAGATATTGCTACAAATGGCCAAGAAGCTTTGCAAATGGCAGCGCGCAAAAGTTATGATATTATTTTTATGGACATAGGGCTCCCTGATATTGATGGTTGTAAGGTGAGTAGCAAAATCCGTGCGCAGCCGGATTTACCAAATTATACAACGCCCATTATCGCATTGACCGCACATATGGATGCCAGTAGCAAAGACCTATGTTTAGCCTCAGGAATGAATGCAGTAATTACCAAACCGTTAACAAAGCCACAAGGATACTACTTATTTAAACGTTATCTGCATAAGAAGTATTTATCCAAAAAACCAAATGAAATGACAACAAAATTTAATTCTGATGATACATCTCTAGAAATAAGAGAGTCTTCCGTTATTGATTTAGATGATGGCGCTAAAGTCCTTAATAAGAATCATGCGGAAGCTATTAATATGCTAGATTTATTCGCTAAATCTTTATCTGAAGAACAACCAAGTTTAGCCGCAGCTTTTTTACAGCAAGATTGGCAAAGGCTTCAATATAATGTGCATCGTCTATATGGCAGCACTTGCTTTTGTGGTGTACCACGCTTGCGCGCTGCAGCGAAAAATTTAGAAACAGCTTTTGTAAAAAATGAACATGAACAAATAGTTCCTTTATATGAAAAGCTAGACCTAGAGATTCAAGCTTTTTTCCAGGCATATCAAGCCATGAAAAAGACATAAGTAAAAGTCGTGGCTTGAAATATCCGTTAGGTTTCGAACCTAGAACACATACATTATGAAGAATAGTGATGAAAACGATTTTAATTACAGGTGCAAACCGAGGATTAGGGTTGGAAATGGTCAGACAGTATTTAGAAACTGGCTGGCGGGTATTTGCCTGTTGTCGCTCGCCTGGTGATGCACGCGAGCTTAAATCTTTATCAGTTCCCCAACTTCAAATATTTAAGCTAGATGTTAGTCTCGATCAGGATATTTTCAATTTGTCGTCGCAATTACATAATCAACCAATTGATATTCTTGTGAATAATGCTGGAATTCTAAAAACTTATCATCCTAATTCTCAGAAATTAAATCGCGCATCCTGGTTAGAAAGCTTCCAAATAAATACTATTTCTCCTGTGGTTATGGCTAAAGCCTTTGCTCCACTGATTGCTCTAAGTCAACATAAGCTCATTGTAAATATTTCTAGTAACCTCGGTAGTATCAGTTCAGTTTCGGACCCTAAGTATTTATTTTATGGATCGAGTAAAGCAGCATTGAATTATGTCACCAAGAGTTTGACTGTAAGCCTTATGCCTCAAGGAATAAGCGTTATTTCCATACATCCAGGTTGGGTTAAAACAGATATGGGAGGGGAGGAAGCAACCCTCTTCCCAGAAGAAAGCATCACCAGCATAAGAAAGCTATTGGAAAAGATGAGTATAAATAATAGTGGTAGTTTTTATAGCTATACCGGTGAAATTATCGATTACTAAATTCTTATAGCTATAAATTGCATCCTCAAATTATCTTTTCCATCTAGAATCCCTTGAACATACTCAAAGGCTCACAGCTCTTGACATGGAAATAATCGCTTAAATTTGTCTCAGGTACAGATTTTTTTTTGCTAAGTTGGAAACTATTTTATAACCCAATAGCCTTCAACCACTCATCCGTAGGCAGCACCAATTTGCGTTGTTCCAAATCAAATAACCCAATCAACATTTCCGCCGAACAACAAACTTCCCCCGCCCGCAACATAGTCTGCATTAATCTACCAATCTTTTGCTCATAAGAAAGCATTTGTGTCTCTATAACAATCGCTTCTCTTAATCGGATTTCCTTTACAAAACGTAGTTTCATTTCTAAAACCACCGGACCCAACCCTGTTTCTTTAATTTTATTCAACCCGTAACCATTTTGTGTTATTAAATCCCAACGCGCATCTTCAAATAAAGTGAGATAAGCAGCATTATTCACATGACCGAAGGTATCTAGATTACTTTCTTTAATAATGATTGGATAACTAAATGCTTTAGAATTCATAGACTAGCCTCATGTTAGCACAGTTTAACTTTATGGCATGGGACAGCATAACCGATATGCCTTCAACACTTAGAAAACCCACCATCTGATAGCCACAAAAAGCTGAAAACACCCCCTCCTCCTTAACTGGAGTTTTCTTTGCATCACCATAACACTATTCTGAAAATTATCATAATCCATAAATCCTTCATTTCAACCAGAACAAAAAGTTCAAAACATTGTATTGCAACCAATTAAATTCCATGATTTAATGCATTTATTAATTTAATATGCATGCATGCTTTGTTAAATTTAAAATAAATTTACTTTTTATTTCTATTTTGAATAAACAATATTTTATGCGACGACTATTTAACACCACTCTAGAATTAAAATCTCAAAGGAAAGTTTACCATGTCCTGGCTAACCCAAACCCAACGTTTCCTACAATCGGATTTACTACCAGAAGACCAACTAGTACCCTTAAGTTTTTCCGGCACAGAAACCCTATCCCAGCCTTTTAACTTCACCTTACAACTGGTTTCCGATGATACCGCTATC
>DASZWJ010000036.1 GCA_035546635.1 Gammaproteobacteria bacterium | reverse complement strand
CCCGCCCGCATCTTGAGAACTGCACAGTGGACGCGAGCATCTTTGTGGCCAAGTTATTAAGGGCGCACGGTGGATGCCTTGGCACCAGGAGCCGAAGAAGGACGTAGGAGGCTGCGATAAGCCTCGGGGAGCTGCCAACCGAGCTGTGATCCGAGGATTTCCGAATGGGGAAACCCGGCTGGAGTCATGTCCAGTCACCCTCACCTGAACACATAGGGTGAGCGGAGGGAACGTGGGGAAGTGAAACATCTCATTACCCACAGGAAGAGAAAGCAACCGCGATTCCGTGAGTAGTGGCGAGCGAAAGCGGAAGAGGCCAAACCAGTCGCGTGTGATAGCCGGCAGGCGTTGCGCGATTGGGGTTGTGGGACCATATGGTCAGTTCTGCCGAGCTGACAAGGAGTAAGAAAACGCGTCGTTAGTCGAAGGCCGTGGAATAGGCCGCCACAGACGGTAAAAGTCCGGTAGACGAAAACGGCGCGTCTCCTTAGTGGAATCCCAAGTAGCACGGGGCCCGTGAAATCCCGTGTGAATCTGCGAGGACCACCTCGTAAGCCTAAATACTCCCTGGTGACCGATAGCGGACGAGTTCAGTGATGGATAGGTGTAAAGTACCCCGGGAGGGGAGTGAAATAGTACCTGAAACCGCGTGCCTACAATCCGTGGGAGCGGATCGCTGCTGTGGCAACACGGCGGCGGCTGTGACCGCGTGCCTTTTGAAGAATGAGCCTGCGAGTTAGTGGTGTGTGGCGAGGTTAACCCGTGAGGGGAAGCCGTAGCGAAAGCGAGTCCGAATAGGGCGATTCAGTCGCATGCTCTAGACCCGAAGCTGAGTGATCTACCCATGGGCAGGTTGAAGCGCGGGTAAGACCGCGTGGAGGACCGAACCCACCAGGGTTGAAAACCTGGGGGATGACCTGTGGGTAGGGGTGAAAGGCCAATCAAACTCAGTGATAGCTGGTTCTCCCCGAAATGCATTTAGGTGCAGCGTCGCGTGTTTCTTGCCGGAGGTAGAGCACTGGATGGTCTAGGGGGCTTACCAGCTTACCGAAATCAGCCAAACTCCGAATGCCGGTAAGTGAGAGCGCGGCAGTGAGACTGCGGGCGATAAGGTTCGTAGTCGAGAGGGAAACAGCCCAGAACACCGGCTAAGGCCCCTAAGCGTGTGCTAAGTGGAAAAGGATGTGGAGTCGCAGAGACAACCAGGAGGTTGGCTTAGAAGCAGCCACCCTTGAAAGAGTGCGTAATAGCTCACTGGTCAAGTGGTTCCGCGCCGACAATGTAACGGGGCTCAAGCACACCGCCGAAGCCGTGTCATTCACGCACTAGCTCGGCGCTGCCTTCGGGCGGCGTCCAGGCGCGTGGATGGGTAGGGGAGCGTCGTGTGGCGAGTGAAGCGGCGGAGTGATCCAGCCGTGGACGCCACACGAGTGAGAATGCAGGCATGAGTAGCGAAAGAAGGGTGAGAAACCCTTCCGCCGAATGACCAAGGGTTCCTGGGCCAGGCTAATCCGCCCAGGGTAAGTCGGGACCTAAGGCGAGGCCGACAGGCGTAGTCGATGGACAACGGGTTGATATTCCCGTACCGGCAACATGGCGCCCCTGACGAGGCCGGTGATGCTAACCATCCGAAACCATCTGTTCAGTGTCGGCCTTCGGGTCGGCGCGGCGGGTGGTGGAGCGTGGGACCCGAGCCGGTAGTAGTCAAGCGATGGGGTGACGCAGGAAGGTAGCCCAGCCACAGCGATGGTTGTCTGTGGGCAAGGACGTAGCACGGACGGTAGGCAAATCCGCCGTCCTCACTTGGATGTGGAGTGTGAGATCTGACGCGGAGCCCGTAGGGGCGAAGTGGGTGATCCTATGCTGCCGAGAAAAACCTCTAGCGAGCCATGCGCCGCCCGTACCCCAAACCGACTCAGGTGATCAGGTAGAGAATACCGAGGCGATCGAGAGAACCATGGTTAAGGAACTCGGCAAAATGCCCCCGTAACTTCGGGAGAAGGGGGACCCGACCCGTGTACCCACTGGCTGGGGAGAGCGGGGAGGGTCGCAGAGACCAGGCCCAAGCGACTGTTTACTAAAAACACAGGTCCGTGCGAAGTCGCAAGACGATGTATACGGACTGACTCCTGCCCGGTGCTGGAAGGTTAAGGGGACACGTCAACCACCCTTGCGGTGGTGAAGCGTTGAACTTAAGCCCCAGTAAACGGCGGTGGTAACTATAACCATCCTAAGGTAGCGAAATTCCTTGTCGGGTAAGTTCCGACCTGCACGAATGGAGTAACGACTTGGGCGCTGTCTCAACCATGGACTCGGCGAAATTGCAGTACGAGTAAAGATGCTCGTTACGCGCGGCAGGACGGAAAGACCCCGGGACCTTTACTATAGTTTGGTATTGGTGTTTGGTACGGCTTGTGTAGGATAGGTGGGAGACTGTGAAGCATGCACGCCAGTGTGTGTGGAGTCGACGTTGAAATACCACTCTGGTCGTATTAGATGTCTAACCTAGGCCCATGATCTGGGCCAGGGACAGTGCCTGATGGGTAGTTTAACTGGGGCGGTTGCCTCCTAAAATGTAACGGAGGCGCTCAAAGGTTCCCTCAGCCTGGTTGGCAATCAGGTGACGAGTGTAAGTGCACAAGGGAGCTTGACTGTGAGACAGACATGTCGAGCAGGGACGAAAGTCGGAACTAGTGATCCGGCCACGGCATGTGGAAGCGTGGTCGCTCAACGGATAAAAGGTACCCCGGGGATAACAGGCTGATCTTCCCCAAGAGTCCATATCGACGGGATGGTTTGGCACCTCGATGTCGGCTCGTCGCATCCTGGGGCTGGAGCAGGTCCCAAGGGTTGGGCTGTTCGCCCATTAAAGCGGCACGCGAGCTGGGTTTAGAACGTCGTGAGACAGTTCGGTCTCTATCCGCCGCGCGCGTCAGAAGCTTGAGGAAACCTGTCCCTAGTACGAGAGGACCGGGACGGACGAACCTCTGGTCCACCAGTTGTCCCACCAGGGGCACCGCTGGATAGCCACGTTCGGACAGGATAACCGCTGAAAGCATCTAAGCGGGAAACCCCCTCCAAGACCAGGCTTCTCACCCACTAGGTGGGATAAGGCCCCCCGCAGACCACGGGATCGATAGACCAGACCTACACACACAGCAATGTGTTCAGGGAACTGGCACTAACCGGCCGAAAACTTACCCACAACTCGCAACCACACCACACACACCCACCCCACCACCAAAACACCAAAGTTTTCACACTAAACAAGTGAATAAAGTTACGGCGGTCAATAGCGGCAGGGAAACGCCCGGACCCATCCCGAACCCGGAAGCTAAGCCTGCCAGCGCCAATGATACTGCCCCACACGGGCGGAAAAGTAGGACACCGCCGAACACAAATTAGCCCTGTGCCCCCCAATTCTGTTGGGGGGCACAGGCATTTGTGTATCGGTGACTCAATCGAACAGTGTCGGGATCGCCGGCCGGCGGCTCTTCTCGAGTCCGAGGAGCGCTCGCTTGCGTTCGAGACCGCCGCCGTATCCGGTGAGGCTGCCGTTCGCGCCGATG
>DASZWJ010000035.1 GCA_035546635.1 Gammaproteobacteria bacterium | reverse complement strand
CTGTCATTCCCGCGTAGGCGGGAATGACAGAAATGATTTCGCGCCAGCCATTAATTAGGAGTGAGTTATTTTATTTATTTCATCTCTTGCTTCGGTATTCATAGAACTTGTAGTAGTAGAGGATGAACTGCTACTGCTGCTACTACTGCTGTAGGGAAATCTATTTTGATTGTTAGCATAGGCCATTTCAGTTGGGCTTTCTGGAGATGAAGAGCGTCTTAATGTTCTTGCCTGTTGAATTTTTAATTGAAGTTCTTCAATAATTTTCTCTAACTGTTTTATATGTTTTTGTTGTCCTCGGTGTGGAAATTTTTCAAAAAGATCTTTTAGAAGTTCGCAGATTGTTATTAAATTTTGTATTTCAGGTGTTTCCGTTTCATCAGAAATTTCTAAGCTATCTTCGTTTACTGTTTTATAAACACTAGCTAAGGTTTTGCCAATTACTTTAAAATTTTTTTCAGAATCTATAATTAAGTTTTCAAATTTTTCAATTAAGCTGTTTAGTTTGAGTCCTTTGTAAGTGGTGTAAAGAATTATTTGATCAAAGGTCTGTCGTAATTGCTTGAGTAGTTGAACGGCTTCACTTAAGTTAGGGGGTTCTATTTTTATTTTTTTTGGAAGTTTGTCTAAAGCATTCATAAATTTCATTTGTATTGCATTTATAGAACAATATAAATTATTGAAAGTGTTTATTAGTGAATTTAATGTCTCATCTTTCTCTGAGGTATCTGTTTTATGATCGGCATATTTAGATTCTTTGAGTGGGTTGAGTTTTTCTTCATCTTTTGGAGCAGCTTGTTGATTGGAGACAAAAATTTCAAGTTTTTTTAAGGACTGATTAATTGTAATAATTAATTTATTTTTTATTGTTTGATGTAATGGAGTTTTTTGTATGTGATCTTTCAATATTTCATATTGTTTTTTTGCCTGGTTAATTTTTAAGTCAACTGATATGTCAACTTGATTGAGCTCTGGAGGTTGGGGCAAATCTTCTTTCGATTTGTTTGGACTTAAATGATAAGAATCAAGCGCTGAAGAATGGAGGGGCAAGTTTAGATTGTCTTGAATCAATTCATTTTGTGTGTTTAATGCTGAGATGATCTCTTTATTAAAGTTAAATTTGAAATTTTCGAGTTCTTTCTTTGTAGTCTTGACTGTAAGGCTGTGTTGATTGTCACCTGCTTTACCAAGCATAAACAAAATCTCTTCGGCCATCGTGAATGCTGCCGCAAATAAACTATTTAAATCTATTTGTGTTGATGATAGTTCATTTAAATTAGTTAGAAACTCTTCTGTAGCCTCTATTATTTCCTCCTGTAGGGTTTTAAGTTTAGAAATTTCATTTTCTAAGTATAGATTTAGCTCCGGGAAGTCCCGTGGGTTTTTTGAGGGATTTTCTTGTTCTTTTAACTTCTTTTCCATAATTGCCTCAATTTTTCTGTTATTATACTGAGCTTCTCAGCAGGAATAGCTTCATTAGTCTAAAGGGCTAAAAAATGTATAAGTTTTTTTATTTGCCTGGTAATGGATAATGGTATCAATATTCCAGAGAAAAGACTGTAGCTTGGGCAAAATAATCCAATGTTGACATTCAAGCAAAAAGTGGCCCGCTAAGTAATTTCTTTTAAATCAATTGATTAGGGTGTATTTTAAATTTTCTTATAAATTTTAAAAAAATTTCATTGGATTTTTGGAAATTTTAAAATTATGTTCTATACTTTTTTTTGTAACTCACTCATAAAGGAGAAAATATTATGTCAACAGGAGTTAAATCCAAAGTGTCAAAAACTAAACGTCACACCAAACTCGCTGGAAAAAAACCAACGGGGGTCAAGAAAAAAACTGTTTCTAAGCTGAAGAGCATAGCTAAGAAAACCACAGCACGAAAAACCACAGCAAAAAAACCAGCAACACGCAAAGTGAGTCTGACGAAGTCTCGAAAAGCTAAGACTCCAACTCGAGCTAAACGAACTACCGCTCGTCGTAAAACGGGTGCTACCAGAACCTTGAAAAAAGGCTTATCAGCACGTAGGAAAACAATGAAGAAAGGGATGAAGACTGGTTTGAAATCTAGGATGAAAAAGCCAGCTAAGTCAATGAAGAAAAGTGTAAAATCCACAGCTAAGAGAACCAGCAGAAGAGCGGCGTAAGTTAGCACTGTGTTCAATGCCTGCTATTTAGTGTTCATTTGGTATCTAGGATTTAGATAGCTTAAGTGAGATTGAATGGCAGTAAACAGGAGCACTTTGATAAAACTGGCGTGGGCGCTGGGACTGGCGCCCTTTTTGTTGCGCTGTCATCCTGAGTTTTCCTTGCTTGTCATCCTTCCCTGGGCTCAGGATGATAGTGCGGGTTTTTTCAAAATAAATCAGGCTGAGGGTGGTATAGAACAATTAAACCCATCGGCTGTTTCAGTGATAATCAATGGTCGATTTGGATTTTGTGTTACATTATCATCTGCACTAGAAGCCTCTAGAAAAAAGCCGCAGGGTGCAGCTGAGGGTTTTTTGCTATCAACTACATCAATAACTAATTGAAAATGTAATGGCGAATCAGGATTCCAACAAGCAGCTGGTACAGCGGAGGTATCTACTTTAACTGGAGTTTTTTCTGTTGATGTCGTTTGTATATTGGAAAATATCTGAAACTGCTGATTATTACAACCTAGTGTCGTACTGGTATATTCAACATGCGCTTGTGTAATGGTAATGGGGTTTTGGACAGACCTTGCGTCATTGGTGACCAAATAGGTGAGGGATCCTGCAAATGAATTGATTGATAAACCTAACAAAGAAAAGCAAGCTAAAGTTTTCAATTTGACCTTCATAATATTCTCCTTATTTTTTTTATGGTAATTTAAAATTTAAGTATCTGAGCGTCGAAAGAATTAGTCAAGCGTTTGAGGTTTTTATTTTGCATCTAAAAGAAGCTTAATGATTTAAAACTTCAACCTTTTTTCGTCTTTTTTCCTGCCAAGTTTGTAGTGCCACATAAAAAGCTGGTACAAAGACCACTGCAAGACAAGTCGAAGCGATCATGCCGCTGCAAACCGTAATTCCGATTGAACGCCGCGCATTGGCGCCGGCGCCTGTGGCAAATACCAAGGGCATGACACCCATGATAAATGCAAACGACGTCATTAAAATAGGACGAAATCGTGTTTTAGCTCCCAGCACAGCAGCTTCTAAGATAGACTTATGATGGATTTCGTGCTGCTCACGTGCCACTTCAACAATCAAAATGGCATTTTTTGCAGCGAGGGCAATTAATAGCAACAAACCAATCTGCGTATACATATTATTGGCCAACCCCAAAAGCGATAAAACTAGCACCGTACCCATTAAAGCCAATGGCACACTCAAAAGTATAGCCATCGGTGTGAGCCAGTTTTCATATTGACCGGCTAAAATTAAATACACTAAAACTAATGACAATAGGAAAATCAGATAGCTGGTTTTTCCGGCTACTTTTTCTTGATAGGCCGTACTCGTCCATTCAAAAGACATACCAGAAGGTAAAATTTGTTTAGCCAATCTTTCTAAAACGGCAATTGCTTGACCGGAACTATAGCCTTTTGCTGAAGTACCATTGATGCTACTGGAAGGATAGAGATTATAAAGCGGAATAATGCTGGGACCGACACTGGGTCCAATATCGGTGAGCGTACCTAATGGCACCATGTCTCCTGCTTGATTTTTTACATAATAATTACGCATGGATTCTCCTGTCATACGTGAAGCGGCATCGGCTTGCACATACACAGGAAATACCTGGCCAAACTTGGTGAATAGATTCACATAAGAAGAACCGAGATAAGTTTGCAGCGTTTCAAAGGCATCGCCAACTGTCACACCTAAGGTTTCGGCTTTAGTGCGATTAATCGGTGCTGCTACTTGCGGAACCTGAGAGCGAAAAGATGTCATCACCCGTTGCAACTCGGGTTGGCGATTGGCTTGGCTCACGAGCCGATCAGTGACCTGCTGCAATTTATGGTAATCAAAGGTGCCATCTTGCAACTCTACTTGCATTTGAAATCCACCCGACATGCCTAGCCCTTGAATCGGTGGGGGCGGCACGACTAATACTTTGGCATTTAAGGTATTAAGGGCAATTTTATTCAGCTGATTATACAGCGCCAATAAATTTTCTGATCTGCCGCGTTCGCTCCAATCTTTAAATATTACGTAAATAATACCGGAATTCGATAGACTGGAATTATTGTCTAATAGCGAAACACCATCGATGCTGATGACATTAGCAATGCCATGAATTTTATTGATCTTCTGGCGCAGTTGTTCTAAAACCGTATCGGTACGATCTAGCGATGAGCCATCTGGTAACAGGACGTTCAACACCATATAGCCTTGATCTTCTAAAGGAATAAATCCCGTCGGAATGCGTGTCAAACCAAAAATCGCTAATGCCACTAAAATTAATCCAAGCACGCAAGCACTTTTACTGCGATGCACGAGTTTATCGATAAAACCGACATAGGCGGTTTCTATGCGGTTGTATACACGGTCAAAGCCACGGTAAAAAACATTTTTGGGTTTATTGGGATCAATGGGTTTTAGCCATAACGCGCATTGAGTGGGTTTTAATGTCATGGCGTTGATGGCGCTGATTAAGGCGGTGGCTGCGATGACTAAAGCAAACTGCGCATACATCGCGCCAGTTAATCCTGGCATAAAGGCTGCTGGCACAAACACTGCCATCAGCACCAGGGTGATACCTAAAATTGGACCAATCAGTTCTCGCATGGCGGAAATGGCAGATTCTTTGGGCGCCATACCGCGCTCAATATGTTGTGTCACACCTTCCACAATGACGATGGCATCATCCACCACAATACCGATGGCTAATACTAAGGCAAATAAGGTCAGTAAATTGATGGTATAACCCAGCAATAACATGGCCGCAAATGCAGCAATAATGGTGACGGGGACTGTCGTAGCCGGCACTAAGGTTGCGCGGAAATTTTGCAGGAATATCACAATCACCAATAGTACTAAGAATCCGGCCTCAAATAAGGTTTTATAAACTTCTTCCACTGAAGCTTTGACAAAGATAGTGGTATCGAAGGGAATGCTATAGGTTAATCCGGGAGGAAAATTTTTCGACATTTTTGCGACAGTAGCGCGTACTTCTTTGGCAACTTGTAAAGCGTTAGCGCCGGGTAATTGGAAGATACCAATCGCTGCAGTTGGTTTACCGTTGAGTCTTGCTATCTGGTTATAACTAGAGGAACCTAAGGTCACGGTGCCGACATCGCGAATACGGACGATTCTGGCGCTGCTGCTGGCTTGGGCTTTTTCATTGGGTTGTGTCGATTCGGTTTTGATAATGATGTTGGCGAACTCTTCAGGGTCTGCAAGCTGTCCTGGCACATTCACTGTAAATTGATAAGCAGGATGTCCCGAAGTAGGTGGGGCGCCTAATTGCCCTGCGGAAACTTCTTTATTTTGCTTACTAATGGCATCGAGTACATCTTTAGGCATCAAAGAAAAAGCATACATTTTTTTCGGGTCTAGCCAGATGCGCATAGCATAAGTCCCTGAGCCAAAGATGAGGACATTGCCAACGCCTGGTAAACGCGCTAATTCATCTTGCATATTGATGGCGGCGTAATTATTTAAAAATAAGCCGTCGTATTCGTTATGTTCCGAAGTCAGTGTAATAAACTGCAATATCGCCGTCGATTTTTGTTGCACTAGCACGCCTTGTTGTTGCACGGGTGTGGGTAATTGTGCCATGGCCGCCTGTACGCGGTTTTGTACTAAAACTTGCGCAAAGTTAAGGTCAGTGCCGATGGCAAAAGTGACGATCAGGTTATACGTGCCACTGCTGGTACTGGTGGATTGCATGTAGAGCATGTTTTCCACGCCATTGACCTGGGATTCAATGGGCAAGGCTACGGTTTTAATTAAAGTTTGCGCATCGGCGCCAGGATAGGTGGTGGTGACTTGAATCGTGGGAGGTACAATGGCTGGGTATTGCGACACGGGCAAAACGACAATGGCAACGAGGCCTAAGAACACCAGAAATAAGGCAATGACATTGGCAAGTACGGGTCGTTCAATAAAAAATTTAGAGATCATGTTGTTCGCCTTTGGCGGTTTTCATATCTTCTTCTCTTTGTTGGCACAAGCCTAAAGCTAGGCATTGTATTCCCTCTCCCCTTGTGGGCTAAGGTATACACACAAGTAACTAGTGACTGAATCCTTCTCCCACAAGGGGAGAAGGATTCAGTCACTAGTTTACTTGCATACCCTAGCCTTGTGGGAGAGGGAATGCAGTGCTTAACCTCCTTATGGGACAACTTCCCCTAGCGGCCGCTCAACCAGAATCACTACTGCCTTTTACTGCGTTCACCTGACTACCAGGAGTAGCATTTTGCAAGCCGTCGACAATGACATCGTCTGATTTAGAAAGTCCGGTTAAAATCGTGCGCCGACCTTGATCCACGCTGCCTAAGGTGACGCGTTTTAGTTCCACTGCACTGTCTTTATTCACCGTTAATACATAGGCACCGATCTGGTCATATTGCACAGCCGTATCGGGTATGGTTAATTGAGGAGCAGGCTTGCTGATGGGAATGCGCACTTGCACAAAAAGGCCGGGTAGTAAGGCAAAGTCTTTATTCGCTAACAGGACGCGGAACTCCAAGGTGCCGGTAGACGAATTCAAGCCAGTGTTGACAAAATCCAGCTTACCTTCATACGGGAAATTATCTTGGTTCTGCAAGCCAACATAGGCGGGTACTTTATTGATGTCAGTGGGTTTTAAGCCATGCTCACGCGCAGCAGCACGAATTTTAAGAAGATCGAGCTCATTTAAATAAATATAAACATAGATGGGGCTGATTTGTTCAATAGTTGCTAAGTCAGTAGCCTTGCCATTGCCGACCAAATTACCCGGGTCGACCAGATGGCGACCAATGCGTCCGTCAAATGGCGCCAAAACATGGGTATAACTATAATTAATGTCAGCTTCAACGCCATTGGCAATAGCTTTGTCGACATCGGCCTGACTTTTCTCTTTTTGTGTCATCCATTTCTGCACGTTATTTAAAGAAGTAGCGTTTTCTTTGTACATTTGCTGTTGGCGGGCATATTCAATTTCAGCATAAGCTAGCGAGGCTTTCGCTGCAGTGATGGTGGCTTGGGCTTCTGCCACTTTTTCTAAATAGGGCTTGGGTTCAATGACAAATAAAACTTGGCCTTTTTTAACAAAACTCCCGTCAACAAAATTGACCGACTCAAGATAACCCTCAATTCGTGCAACTAAATCTACGGAATTGTAGGCAACTGTGTTGCCGGTTTGCGTGATATATTCAGCTCTTTTTTCTATCAGTGGTTTTTGAATAATGACTTGAGGTGGGGGTAGGGGTTGCAGGTTTTGCGGTTTGAAGGTGCTCCACACCAACAATACCAGAACCACCAGTACTGCTCCCCAGAACAGAAATTTCTTGAATTTTGCTTTACTATATTCATCCATCAGTATCACCAACTGGGTAAGAAAAGCTGTTTAATATTTTCGCCTTGGGTTTGCGGCGGTTTATGGTTTTGGGGTGTTAACAAATTGCCCCAATTGGTGCGCGCGCCCATGTCGTTTTCAATTGCGATTGGCACTACATCATTGCCGTCACGAATTTGCCAGCCACCACCTAACGCACGATATAAGGCGACTAGACTTTGGGAAACTTCGCCTTTGGCATTGGTTAAAGAGGTTTGTACTCGTAGCTGCTGGCGTTCAACATCTAATACCGTGGTGTAATCGGTTTCACCTTGTTTATAACGGACTAGGACAATTTTGGTAGATTCTGTAGCAGAACGATTAGCGGCAGCTAAAGAACGCTCAGCCTTTTGTGCTTCGATATAACGGGTAATATTATCTTGTACTTCTTGCTGTGCTTGTAACACCACATTTTCATATTTTAATAAGGCTTGTTCGAATGCGGCGTCTTGTGCGCGTACGGCATTAGTAATTTGTCCGTAATTTAATATTGGCCAGGTGAAAGAGGGTCCGGCGTTAATGGTTTCATTAGATCGATGAAATAAGTCGCCGACTGAAGAGTTGCCGATATTGGTTGAGGAAAAACTAAAAGTGCCTGCCAACGAAAAGGCTGGATACAGATTAGCTTTGATGGCGCCGATGGAGGCGGATTGGGCAATGGCTTCCAATTGTGCCTGATGCACATCAGGGCGTTGCAGCATGGCTTCTCGCGGAATGCCTACGGCTACTTTAGAAGGCGCTTTGGGAATTCCGCGGCTCTTGACCAGTAATGGATCTACCTGGTCTGGAGTGGTGCCTAGTAATACGCCTAATAAATCTTTTTGGTGTTGTAAATTGCTGATATAACCGGGAAGCGTTGCCAGGGTTTCCGATAGTTCGGTTTTGGCCTGCTCGACATCTTGTAAGCTGGTTTGACCGTTTCGATAATGGGACTCGGCAATGGCAAGACTGGTGCGTTGTACTTGAATATTTTGTTCAGTAACTTTAATTAATGCCTGATAAGTGCGGATGGCAATATAACTGCTGGCAATATCGGAGGTGAGGCTAACTAAGGCGTTATTGTAAGCGGCAAATGAAGCGAGGAAGGTCGCATCATTGGATTGAATCGCGCGGCGATATTTGCCCCAAAAATCTATTTCCCAACTCGATGTAAAACCTAATGAAGCGGCGACAAAATCCGGGGGCAATAAGGTCGCTAATTGGCCGCCGCCAATTTTATAATAGGTGTAATTGCCAACTAAGGCTTGTTGTTGTGGATAAAGTTGACCTACGGACTGGGCAAGCTGTGCGCGGGTTTGTAAAACCCGAACTCCAGCGATTTGCGCGGTGAGATTATTTTGATAGCCTTGATAAATTAAGGTGGTCAAGGTTGGGTCACAGAAGGTTTCCCACCAACTGGCATCCTGAATGGGTGTTTCTTTGACACTGGAATGTGAAGTTTGCAGCCAGTGATTGGCGATATTTTTTCTTGGCTCCTTGTAATCAGGCCCGACCATACAGGCGCTGAGAAGCAAGCCAGATAGAATAATAGTCAGTGTCCTTAGCATGACGTTATGTGTTTCCCTGTTTTTCCCAACTGGGTGTCTAAAATATGTGCAGCTTGAGTGCACGTGGGAGTGAGTTTAGCATTCAAATAGGGGGCTTGCTACAACTAAAATATTTCGGGAGCTTCCCCCCTGACATTTTTTTAAACATAGTTATAAAAGCGCTATCACTTTTATAACCTAACCGGGATGCTACCATGCTGGTGTTTTTGTAGCGTTGTAAAAGTTCTAGCGCTTTTACAAAACGAAATTTCTGTTTCCATATCACAAAACTCATGCCAGTTTCTTTTTTGAATAAACGCAATAATGTTCTGGTGCTGACATGAAGATGTTCAGCAACTTCATGGTTAGAAGGCCATCCCTCCTTGATTTCTCGGAATAACTCATACGCTCGAAATAATTTGCGATCTTCAGGGATGATGATTTCAGCATAATGTATGGTATCGGCATTTTTTAATTCATCAATGAGTACCTCTAAAAGTCGCTTTCCTTCAATTTTTTTAAAATAATTTTTTTCTAAAGAGCAGATTTTCAAAATTAATAAATTAGCCAGTGGCGTTAATTGAATTAATTGAATTTTATTAAGGAAGAATTTCACATGCGTATCGGGTAAATATAAGCTACTTAAAGTAACCTCTTTTTGCATTTCGCTTTTGTGGGGAACATGCTTGGGAATAAATATCGCCATATTGGGTGGAACGATATAGAGTTTATTTTTTATAGTGACATAGAGGACTCCATCCGTTGAGCACGATAACTGCGACGTTTCATGACTATGAAAATGTTTGGCTGTTGATTTTTTTCGTAAGTAGTTAATTGCCATATAAAATCTCAAATTGTCGGAAAATAGCAATGAATTGTCTAAATAAAGATAATCGTCACAATAAATTTTTATATAATATTTACTGAAGACATACTTAGTTCACCGAAGTTTCAGACTAAAGTTTTTATATACTAACCATAAGGAGATTAAAATGCAAAAAACAACTTTTTCCGCGGAGAGTTTATACCCAGACAATGTGGACGTACAAGAGTATCAAGGGGTAGCTGTGCGCAAGGGAACCATGGCTGCGATCATCGCCAATATTGATGTGCTTGAAGCAAGGGATTCATCTGAACAAGAGAAAAGTGCGGCATTAGAGCAGATCAGACAATATATGCCTGCAGTTATCGCAACCGGTTTATATCAAAAAGTTATTTGGAAAAATAAATTAGTTCAGGGTGTTATGCAAGATATTATGGAGTATTACAATCTGAAAGATTAAAAAAATTCATAGTTAGGTTTTTAAGGTAACTGCGGAAAGAATATTCCAATAGCCGCACACCACAATATATCGCCGCAATTTATTAAGTCAATACAATCAAAAATGGTGTTTAAAACTAAAAATGAGATATCAATATGAATGACTGTAAAGCTGCAGCTGCAAAAAAATTGACTATAATTACTATGGGAATTATAGATTAAATGGGATTAATATATGCTAAAATTACTGATAACTACTATAATAGTAGGGGTAATTATGTCGGGTTGTTCTGCAACTTTACGGCATCCATCAACCACTAATCCTAATAACCCTAGTGCTCCTCCAAGTTCAATTGTATCCACGCAAGTAGGACCAAGTGTCAATGTTGGCGGCGGCGGCGGTGCTGGGTTGGGTTTAGGTATTGGATTTTGATACCACGGTTTTTTCTGGAATTCCTTGGTTTTGCTTAACTTTGGAGTATTTAGGGCGCGATGCTAATATTTTCTTAATAAATTTACGCTACGATTAAATAAGAAAAGTAAATCGCCCCTTATGGGTTTTTTTCCTATTAATCGAAAAACCACGATTAATATTCATATCCTTGAGATACCTGATGCAACAAAAACAACCCGCTTCACCTATAAAACAAACACAGTTGCCAACTGAATCGAAGCATATTTCTAAGGTTTTTCAGAATACTTCTCCAGAAGTCAGATTATATTTAAAAGCATATATAGAGAGCTTCCAAAGATTTGAGTTAATACCAAACAAGGAATTAGCAGCCCTCTGTTTTAAAGCGCAAGAATTTCTGTTTAAAAAAGATTATGAACAAAACATGATTTTTAATTTACACGCTTTCGCTGTTTTTAATCATAATAATTTAAATTTAACCGACCCGTTTAGCCAACAAATTTATTGTATCTTATGTATTTCAATTAGCGAAGCACTGCTTAAGTTTTCACATGATCCTAATAAATTGGCTCGAATTTTAAAAAATAGTGGATATACATCAAAATCGGGAATTTTTTTAAATGTAGAAAATGAAAGGGACGTTCTTGGGAAGATTTTGGAACTTTTAAATAGCGTTAGTGAGAAAAACCAAAAAAATATATTAAATGTCTACGAACAACAATGGTTGCTATGTATATTTGGAAGGCTATATGAGAAATTATCATTGTTGCAAACAGAATCACAAGAAAAAGAGAAATCACTTGGGCGTTCATTTGCTTTTTTCAAAAAATCTCTGTCGTTAACTCCTCCGTGCAGTTTAATCCGAAATGGTTTAATCTATAAAATCATCGAAGATCTTCCTTCTCAGAGTTTCAATGATAAAAATTTCCTAAAACTAATTGATACAACATGTGATAAAAAACATCTTAAAATGGATTGTCGATCCGATGAGGCTATAATCCTACAATTTTTTGACCCACACCTTCTGCCCACTGACAACCTTGATCCCATAAAATTTATCTTATCTTGTATTGACAGTCCTCAATCAAAAGAGCCCACTAACAAAGACACTTTAGTTTTATTTCCTCCTGATGAGTCGAAGCGCTATTCATCCGATCAAACAATATTTAGAGATTTAAGTCGAGCTATGTTATTGATTGACTTGTCTCTTACAAGTAATGCACTTAAACATTTGAATCTTGTAATATCGAGATTGCCAAAGCAACCTAATATAAAGTTACGCAAAGAGTTGAATGAGGTTAGTAGTAAAGTCTATAAAAAAATTCATGATATTATTGATGAGCTTTCTGTGTATGTAAATTCGGAAAATATCGATTCAGAAACGACTGCTCAGAAAGAAAACTTTACTGAAAAGCTTGAACAAATAACAAAGCTGACTGAAGTATTTGTCATATTAAGCCCTTTCACTGATGCAGATAAATCAAAAAAAGAAGCCTATCCAAAATATTTTATTGGAATGAAGTTTCTTATTCATGCGGCTTATAATCAAAAACGTGAATTACAATTCGAGCAACTTTATCTGATTGCTTATAAAAAGCTTGAAGAAGCATTACAAAAATATAAATATTCGAATTTTTATTATCAAATTGGGGTTGCTGCTATTGAGTTGTATAAATTCAAAGATGCTCTGCAATATTGTGGATTATGGAGGGAAACCTTGGGCAAAGAGAGGCATAATACTTTTTCAAGAAAAAATAGTTCGGATATAGTTTTGTCCGTAGAAAAAAGAATTAAAACTTTAATCGAAATTCAAAGAAAAATCGAATTAATTTCGACCAAATTAGCTGAAATTGAAAAAAGTAATCTGCCTCTTTCCATTGAAAGTAATTTAAATTTCTCTTCTTGGCGCAAAACTTCGAAGATATTAGAAAATTATGATAATCTCTTAAAAAGCATAAATAAAGAAGTGCAAGCATGTCAACACTTGTTTTTAGGAACAAAAAAACATGTTCAAAAAAATGTTTATAAAAAGCTTTGCACTGAGTTTAACCAACAGCGAGAACTCTTTGCTAACTATCTGGAAAATTTTAAAAAGATATATTATGAATTTAACCAAATTCCAATTCCTGAAAAAAATATCAGCGTAGTCCCCGATAAAACATATCAAGTAAAGCAACAAGTAATTGAAGAGCCTAGTTCAAATACGAAAAAGCTTGAAAATGAAATCGAAATTCATACGGTCAACAAGAAAGACCCTGTCAAGGAATTAAGTGCGCAACAACTGAAAGATCCGAGAAAAACGTTACAAGAAAAGAAAGATTTGCCGCTGGATTTTTATCAAGAAGAACAAGACCATGATCTAACTGAGAGTCCCAAGCAGGGAATGTCATTGTCAGATTTAGATACAGAACAAAAGGATACTAAAAAGAGAGCATCTGTCATTCCGCTAAAGGATAGATCTGGGCCTGAGATAGGTGAAATGACTTCTGAAGTTTTTGATTTTACCTCTTCACAATCTACGGGGGAATTTTTTCAAAATACTGAGACAAAAGTAAAGAAGCAACCTCTAAGTGATCCTATTTATAGGGATGCTAAGAAGTTATGTTCTGAGTCTGATCTTAAAGGTATTTTAACTGCGGATATGAAGGCCACATTAGTTAAACTGTATAATGTAAAGAAGGATTTGTTAAATATCGGAGTCAAATTACGTGTAGGTGGCACTTTTCCATTTATGTGTTGCCTATTTCTTTTCGCAGGTGAAAGTTATTTGCCTAGTGATATAGATGCAACGACCGATCCTTTCGATAAAAATAGTCTATTGACTAAAGTAAATAGCAGAATAATTAAAAATAATTACAAATCAGATCTTACCGGCTCCAGTACTTGTATTAATTACAAAAGCGCCACACCATTTCCATCAGAAATATCAGCCAAATTTACCAGTTATCAACCTGATCCAGAACCTTTTCTTTTGACAGGCCCAGAATTTTGGATGGATATAACCGTGGAGCAAGATAAGTTACAATTTTACATGAATGCTAATGCAATAGAAATAATGCACTATTGGATAAATAGAGGTCAATACCCTGTGATTTATCCTAAATTTACTGATGAAGTGCGACATATTCTAACAAGATTGGCAAAGTATGAAGACAGGTTTGATAGTTTAGTGGAGGTAACTCCGGTATTGCCAAACAATAGAGCATTATCAAAAGCAGAAATTTTTGATTATTGGAACCAATACTTTATTTTTTTGTACAAAAGCAATACATCTCGCATAATGCATCATTTTAATAGTATGGTCAAGATGATTGAGAATGATGTTTTTTCAAGTAAAAGTTCATTTAAGTATATTTTTTATTTATGTAGAGGGTTTCTCTATTCAAACACATATCATATATGCTTTTCGTATACGGCAGATATATTGGTTGATGCAGCTAAAAATATGACCCGAATTCTCCAATCTTATTTCAAAAATCAAAAAAATATGGCAAAAAGCTTTTTTAATGCTGTAAACTTATTAAATTTTCATCCTTGTTTTTTAGCTGATGACCGTAACATATGCTTTTTAATTTCTTATATTTCCATTAATTTGCAGTTTAATTTGTTGCCTTACTATTTTAACTATCCTCCTCATATTTTTCAAAACATCCACTTGGGGGAAACTACCCCCAGGGTGGGTGAGAATATAAATGGCATGTTCGTCTCTTATTCACAAGCTTCGCCAGAAACTGCGGCAACCAGTTCATCATCAATACACATTTCATCGTCAACCCCAAACCCAAACCCAACTTGACTTAAAGTAACCACTACCCGGTAAAAAACACAGTGATTGTCGCGCAGGCGAGAATCTGCTAGAGAAGAAATAGATTCCTGCCTGCTCGCACGAGTGCCCGGGAAATAATTTTTTTTGGTTAGTGGCGCCTCCTTCTCAAAGGAGATATTTATGCAAGACAACAAAGAAATTGACAGACTTGACATCTAGACCTTATTGATTGATTTGCATGCCGCAACGGTAAATGCTTCCTTGCTTATATGCAGTGATAGTCACTTTATGAGCATTAGCTGGAATAGTACCGCAAATAACACGAAAGCCATTGCCAGATTTGCCACTTATGCTTACTGGTTGTCCAGGTCTTATGCGGAAACCTCCTAAATAATGTAAAGGTGTCCTGGCTGTAAGTACGGGAGAAGCACTACTACTTAATCGGACATATACATTTTGATTTAAGCTATTAGAGCCCCTCAGAGCAATAGAAATCCAACTTTGATTGTATGAGCCGGCTGATCTATTAGGGTTGTAAGGCTGCTGAGCTAGCGACGGGAGAATAAATAATCCTGACAGTAGTCCAACCATAAGTAATTTTTTTACCATAATTTGTTCCCTCTTGTTTGGTTAATACCTTCGAGTGCCAATTATAGACTATAAAAATGTAGTAACCAAAGAAATACGCGTTTTTTGCTTTTATTTCATAAAGGTCATCTTGTTCAATTAGGTGAGCGCTCCCAATTCTGGTTAGCAATTCAGCAATGGCTTATCCATCGTTAAAACAATGAATGAAGCAGAAAAAGAAATTAATAGATATAATAGCCTGAGACTAAGTAAATATACAAATTTCAATTAAAAGGCATGTGTTCAAATTGATCGATAGCACATGGCTTTCCCTCCCGATTAACGCAAGCAATCACACTTTCAGCAGTAACCATTATCTGATCGCTACTTTTCAAAATTATCGTTTGATCAAATAAAAATTTAAACCTGCTAATCCTGCTTAATTTGGATAAGACGCAAAAGGAATCGCCATACCGTAGTGACCTCTTAAAATTGATATCAGTTTTTACTAATACAATATTTTTATTTTCTAAAGCATATTTCACCACGCTCACATCAAGTTGCTGCAGATATTTTGCTCTGGCTTCATCTAAGTAATTGAAATAAATAGCATTCCCTACTATGCCTTGATAGTCAATCTCATAATTTCTGACCTCAGATTCCCAACGCAAATATTCATTTTCATCATATGATTTCATGTGAATCACCTTTTTTTGCTGCTGTCAATCATGCTTTTTAATAGTTACGAACTCTAACTCAAGCATATAGCATCTGGCAAAATCAAGATAAACCAGAATACAAATGACATTGTACCCAATTTCACATAGGTAACAAATGATTGAAAGGCGCGAAGGAATATTTAAAGAAACAGTTATGACTCAGGTTAAATCTAATGCCAATTTAATCAAAAATCTAAAAAATTTTTTAGATGAAAAAACTGCGCAGCAGTGTGTGGATATCATTCGAGATAATCCTAAGCCAAAGTATATGCTATGGGAGTTATTATATTTTACCATCATCAGCATTACTTTGCTGGAGCAAATGGGAAACTCACTTCCTTCGGAGAAAGAAATTGAAGATGTGGAGGTTATTATAAAAAAATGCATGCATAAAAGATGAGCTGCGAACTTTGAATCATAAATTACTTGGAACCCGCGGGGTCAAATCTTGACATATATCATTGAAGCGAGAATCTATGTCAATGTCATATGTCAAGATTTGACCCCGCAACATACAAGACCGCAACACAGACCTCTAAAGGGCTAATGATAAAACATATAATATTCCATATGGCATATGTCGCATTGCCTCAAATTAAAACCTTACTTTGCTGCCCCAAATTATTAAGGGGTATCTCATCAAATGCCCCAATACCATTAAATTGGATATATTTTACTCAACAGGGACATTCAAGTTGATATAACTTCCATCATCAAATAGCAAGACAACTGGAACTTTATGTCCTTTTTTTAGTGACTCATTTAACCCCATGAGCATTACATGAAAACCACCCTGCTTAAGATCTTGCTCATGCTGAGGCTTGATGCTAATCATTGGGACTTGCTGCATATATTGCTCGCCATTTTTCTCAATGGTTTGATGCAGTTGAATGAGTTTAGCAGCGGGGCTATAAGCCGCAATCAGTTTATGGCGAGCTTTGCCATTATTGTCCAGCTCCATAAAAACCTGCGTGCTGCCTTGCGTGGGGAGCGCCATATTTACTTCGGGGGTTTTTACACTAATCACATTCGCAGCAATTTCATTAACTGCTGATTCTCCCTTTATCATCGGCGCGGTTTCTGCCGCCACCGCTGTGGAGATTATTAATAAAAAAGCAAAGGATATTTTTTTTAACATGGTTTTATTCTCGGGTTAATTATTGTCACTATCTTTATCTTTGGGAGAAGTGCTGCCGCCTGCGATTTTATCGCATGAGCCTTTAGGAAGAAAAATCCAAGCTTCAGGGTCTCTGTCTTTCTTTGAAAGCCCTCCACACGCATGGCTTTTAGTCCCGCACTGATTTTGCCTGGCTTTGGCTATTCCATAACATTTTTCCATACCAGGCGGTGGCGTTGGATTATGCGCTAGCGCAGGAATAGTTGTGCCAGCACTTGTGAAAACAGCAACTACCGCGAGTATAAGTTTTTTGTTTTTCATGAGTTATTTCCTAAATTTTTTCAATTTTTAAATACTTAATCTGAGTTTCAGCCCGAAATATTTTTTAAAACCTATTTCAATCCTGAATATTTCAATATCTGATTTAACTTGATTCTAGTTGATTTTCTCAAAGAAAACGGATCAAGCGATTGGTAAATCATTGTTAGCTTTTCTTTTTGCTCCTGTAGAATAGAAGGCTCTTGAAGCACCCTCTGATAAGGGGTTTGTGGAAAGTCATATTTTTTTCGATAACGAGAGCCAATACGCGTTTTTTCAATCAGTTTCATCGATGGCATAAAGAAATTTTGGTATAGCCTCCACTCATTTTTATAAAGATCATTCATTAATTCATCAACCCCAAATTTCCCTAAACGTCCATAACCAAAAAGATGTCGGACATGTGTCCAATTTTTCTGTTCCACATGGGCATTATCATTCTTTTTGTTTGGCCTGGAGCGTGCAAATAAAAGATTAGGCTTCTTTTTGCCTTGAAGATAACCTATTAAGTGCTGATTTAAAAATTCAGATCCGCTATCGCAATTAAATCCTAACGATGAAAATGGCAGATGCTCTTCAATATCTTTGATTTGCATCAATACACCATAACCGCCCTTATTCCAAACGGCACGATTTTCTGTCCAGGTGGTTCTAATGTCGGTTAATGTTAAAGACCACGCATGATTTCCTGATGTATTTCCCCCGCAATGTGCCACTGTATCTGCTTCAACAAAGCCAGGCAAACTGGAGTTCCACGGGACATCTAGCTTATAAGGAATTTTGTGTTTTAACAACGTTCCAGGCTTGGTTTGACTGCGCTTTTTAATTTCTATTCGGTCCCGCAACGGCTTCAAGGCTCGATCAATACTCGCACTACTGATAGTCAGGAGCTTATGCTGGATTTCTTCACTCAGTTCACCATAATGTTGTCCATACTTAGGTAACCAGAGGGGAATAGCCGCTTTAAGTCTTTTAGCGCAGGATAAATCGGTTTCATACCAAATTCGCTGTAAAACCTTCAGAAAATCTGCATCTTGATAACGGGGCTTAGGCCCTGGTGCTTTAGAAAAGCTCTTTTTTACCCTAACGAGTTTTTTTAACAAGGCAATAGCATACTTACGATGATAACCACATACCGCACAGAACTCATCCAGAATTCTCTGTTTAACCGTCTTGTTTGCGCATTGATACCTGGGCTGGATTAACAGCCGATATTCTTCTTTTGCTTTGTAATTCATGAAGTTGCCTCATTAAATCTGGGTAAGATTTAACTTGAGGCAACGATATCTATTTCCTACCCGTTTCGGTAAGAATTAATATGATGCAATTCGTATGTTTGATTTAAACAAACATATGCCATATGATTTATATAAAATCCTCAATGGCTTATAGATATGAAACCAACCCCGGTATATTCCAACACTGGAATAGAGTTAGTGCGCAAGCTGGCTGTAGATGGAAAGCTTATCTTTACAAGCGCAGTAGCGACAGAAATGGCTATATCAATGGATATTTCCTTGAAGTATATTCGCCAGATTTTACTCCATTTGGAGCGGGCTGGCGGATTATTCGGCTGAAGTATGGGCTTTATGCTTTATCAAGCGTTGTTCCTGGTATTTCACCATTGCATGAATTTCAAATTGCTATGGCGCTGGTGCAGCCGGCAGCAATTAGCCACTGGTCAGCGTTGAATTATCATGGCATGACGGAACAAGTTCCTCAGCGCGTATTTGTATTAACCTCCGCCCATATTCTTCCCGGGTTACGTGGAAGAAATATACCTCACCCTCAGCGGGGTTATCCTGTCGGTAGAACTCTTTATCAGTTTGTACAAATAAAACCAGATCATTTTTTTGGAATAACAGAAATTTGGGTGAATGAATCTAAAGTTAAGGTCACGGATGCAGAGCGCACCTGTCTTGATTGTTTGATGTTCCCAGAATATGCGGGAGGATTTTATGAAGTATTATCGATTTTTAAACGGAATATCTCCAGGCTGGATATAGAAAAAATGATTCAATATGCACTTAGATTAGATGCGGCTACTATTAAGCGGCTGGGTTGGATTTTAGAGCAACAAGGCATAGATTTGTCTAAATTGGAGTTGTTACAGAAAACTTCTATCAAAGGGTACCGTTTGTTGGATAAAACAGGTTTACGTAAAGGGGCGTATAATTCGCGCTGGATGATTCAGGAAAATTTAGCAGGAAGGTAAGATCATGAAACCATTAAAAAACCGGCTTTTGGAAGGTCGTGAACGGTTTGGGTTGCCATGGGAAGTGCTTGAGCGAGACTAGCTGGTATTAACTAACATTAAGGAGGAAACAAGTAGATAAAAAAATCAATAGTTATTGATGACTGGCATCAATATGGCGTGAACAGTCCGAGCCATGACTTCACAAGGTCAAAATGGGGCGAACCGGTGGTAACCAATCCGCCGCGCAGTTGAGGAGACTTGATTGCGGGAGTTCTAACGGAATTAACAGAAGTTTCATGACATCTTAAAAGAATTAATTATTGTTGCACAAACGCTCATAGAGCGCTGTAATCGTGTTTATCTGCTGCTCGCAGAGCTTTAATGTATTCTTTCCTAACAATAGAGTCTTCATAAAGATTGCTTTGTCCCCAGGAAAATCTTGGCCGATTATTGGCTATCAAAAAACGATCTGTTACCAAGCGAGCGTGTCTACCATTGCCATTAGGGAATGGGTGAATTGCGACTAGTCGATGATGCAACCTAGCTGCTATTTCATTGATTTCATAGGAGTCATTGGTGACTTGGTATTTTATATCTTCTAGAAGTTCTCTGAGATGTATAGGGACATATATCCAATCCGGGCCAATATTTTTATTGCTTTTACGAAATTGACCTGCCCATCGCCAGGTTTTGTTGAACATTCTTTTATGTATCTGCTGAAGGAGGGTAATATCTAAAAGTTCGGTGATATTTGGACTAGTATCATGGCCACTAGTAACATTACCGGCTGTCGGAACATTGTTGTAAGCAAATCGGTGTGAAGCACTGAACCACATTTCTGCTTCGAGAATATTCGCTTGTTCCCACTCATTTAACTCCGCCTGGGTAGTAATATGATCTGGAATTAATCCAACTATTTCATCAGGGTCTAAGGGGGTAGCGCCTGCCGGATATTCAAATTTCATGGGTGTCATCCCACAATTGTTTTAGAGTGCCTGAGAGCAGGGTATTAATCAGCTCTTCCAGCTGTTCTTGTTGTTGGGGTTTTGCTACTGCCTGAGCTTCAAGCGCCATAGAATGTGAAACCCGCTGTAATTTTTGTCTGGCAATTTTCTCAGCTTGTTCTCTTACTAAGGTCTCCAAAGGCTTGCGGGGAACCAGGGCATAAACCAGATCACAATTTAATGCGTTAGCTGTTTCCTTCAGGGTGTGTAAAGTAAGTGAATTTGCCAGTTCAGCTTGTTGGATTTTAGTGATACGCGAGCGAGCGACCCCTAATCGTTTGGCTAATTGTACTGATGTCATTCCTAATGCCTTACGTATACAGGAGATCCAGCCATTACGTGGCTGGAAATTGGTTTTAGCCTGAGACCAGGGCGTTAACTGACGATCCAGTTGTTTCAACGCGAGTAATTTTGTTCTCATTGTTCACCTATGTATATTCATAATTTATGAAAGTGACTATATATATGTATCCACTATTTGTCAATATAGGATATATATATGTGTCCATTTTTATGATTACAGTGATGTGGGGCCAGCTCCACACCCCGCGCTCGCCGTGAGGCAGGGGCAGGGATAAAAAAATCCCAGCCCCTGCCATTCAGCGTAATTCTAGCCTACCTCATGTCAATGGTTCCGCTTCGCGCTCGCTGGCGCTTCCGCGCGAATAATGGGAAAGAGCAAGCTCCTTCCCATTATTCGCTTGTGCAGCTTGGCCTCGCCATTGACATGAGGTAAGGCTAGATTTAATTTGAATGGCGAAATAAAAGGTGGATTGTTAATATAACCATATTGCAATAACGCAATAGTATATCTAAATGAGGGAGGCAGTAATGCCAAGAAAAAAGAATCCGTCGGAACCTGTAGTCAAAGAAGGAGATTTATCATTTATCGGCCAGGCTGATGATAAAAAGTTAATCGTGCAAATGCACAAGCCTATGTGGGAACAGTTAAGGCGGCTAGCATTTGATATGAATATCAGCATGGCGGAGCTTTGCCGACAAGGAATCGAAGTGGTTTTAGAAAAATATAAGCGATAAAAACATTGAAAATATTGCAATATGTAGATATTGTTTTATTGCAATGCATTAGAGCGTGACGCGCAGTGCTCGTAACACATGCGCGCCACTAACCAAAAATCAACCTTAGTTGGAGGTTAATTGTAGGGTAGGAAGCGAGACTCCCCGAAGGGTAGTCCGTCATCCCCCCTCCGAACCGGACTTGAACCTTTCAGCTCATCCGGCTCTCCACCTGCTTTTCCTTGGTTTTTCTCCAGTCAGGAAGCTTCCCAGCATGTAGCAAATCGTGACATGAAACGCAAAGAACTCATGTTTTTCTTTGTCTTCTTGACATGATTATCTGCCACAATTTCTTTCCTTCTTTTATATCGCTTAACTTTCGGATGTGATGTACTTCGAAGGTAAACCCCTAATAATCCCACCTAATAACCACGCATCAAACATTTAAACTCTCCTCAAAATATAAAACATTTTGGAGAAATATATGTCCACAAAACCAGCGCCATTTATTGAGCTAAAAACACCATCCACTTTAAAAAGAT